>NZ_JAASUI010000006.1 GCF_014224155.1 Listeria cossartiae subsp. cossartiae
TTTCTGCCCTGCGATTACCAGTGAGACTTTACGTCTCATTGCTTTTCGTCTTCTTCTTTGTTCAGTTTTCAAAGGTCGGTTAGTCGCTTTCACGCTTGATGCGCGAATGTTTTCGTTTGTTTTTTGCGACTTTTAAATCATATCATTTCAGCAACTATCTGTCAACAACTTTTTGAAATTATTTTATGAATAAAATTCTTTTAAATCGCTGCTATCGTAGCGCCGAAAACTAATATATCAAGTTTTGAGAAATATGTCAACCGAATTATGCATAAAATTTAATAAAAATGAAAAAAATTGCAAGAAACATAAAAAAACACTTAGCTAGGCCAAGTGTTTTTGTTTAATTATTTGATTGTTTTTCTTTGCAATCTGGACATGTACCGTATACTTCGAGTCTGTGGTTATCAATTTCATAGCCAGTCATGTGAGCTGCAAAATGCTCTACTTCATCTAAACCTGGATAATGAAAATCAACTATTTTGCCACAAACATTACAAATTGCGTGGTAATGATTAGACGTAGAAAAATCAAATCGACTAGAAGCGTCGCCATAGGATAATTCTTTAATTAGACCTGCATCGCGGAAAACGCGTAAATTATTATATACAGTTGCTACACTCATGTTTGGGAAGTTACCTTCTAAAGACCGATAAATATCATCCGCGGTTGGGTGTGTATGTGAGTTAATTAAGAATTCAAGTATAGCATGACGCTGAGGAGTGATTCTTACTCCTGTTTTCTTTAAGACATCTACTGCCTCTTTTAGAGTTGCATTAGACACCGCCATGCACTCCCTTCCAAAAATAATTATTATCTTTATAATACCGGAAATAACGCTTAACTGTCAATAGAATGGCAGAATTTATAGCTTAATAACCTCTACTTAAATCAATCTCATTGCGTAATTGCTTATTTTCTTTCAAAAGATGGATATTTTCATACCAAATTTCAAAGCTTCGTTCTAAATATTTGTCGGAATGTCCCGAAACATGTGGAGTGATTGTGACATTATTTGCTTGCCATAAGTAATTGTCTTCAGAAAGCGGTTCTTCTGGTAATACATCTAAATAAAAATGAGCAATCAGCTGCTGTTTGGAAGCTTGTTCTAGTACATTTAGCTCCACAGCACTCCCTCTTCCTATGTTGATAAAAGCAGCATTTTCTTTCATTTGTTCAAAAAATGATAACGAATAGATTCCTGTTGTTTGTTCTGTATGTGGTAAAACACTAACAAAAAAATCGGCTAAAGGAGCTACTTTTTCGATGTCAGTCATCGCATACGTTTTACTGAATGGTTTTACGAGATGGCCTGTTGTGTTAATGCCGATAACTTGCATATCGAATGCTTTGGCGAATTCAGCCACTTTTGCTCCGATAGCACCTGTGCCTGCGACAACTAATGTTTTTCCGGCTAGTTCTGTAATCGGTTCTTCGCTTGCCCAGTTTTTTTCTTTTTGTATTTTATAGAAGAAAGCGGCTTTTTTGACGTGAGATAGCATGAAAGATAGTGCATATTCACCCATTGGTATTGCATGAATTCCTCTTACATTTGCGACTTTTATTTGTCGTTCTTGGATTATTTCTCTCGGCAAGCTATCCACTCCCGCAGAGAAGACCATAATTAATTGTAATTTATTAGCTTGTTTTATTTTTTCTTCTGTAATGTTGGAACCGTATGTGACGATGACGTCTATTTCTGCTAAATCGGCAAAATGATTGTTGCTTTCATAATAAAAAGTATCATCTGGAAATTTCTCCGCTTGCAAGGTTTTCAGGTGTTCGGGTACATCTAAAGTAAATAATATATTCATTTTGCCGCACTTCCTTTCCTTTGCTATGATTTAATTTTATGCTTTTTTTCATTTATCGGCAATTATATTGTTTTTTCGATTGCGGCATCTTATTTTTTCGCATAGAATATAGAAGGTATTAAATTTTTGAGGAGATGACGAAATGGATCATTCAAAGTCAAAGCAATTGCATGATGAAGCACTTTTACATATAGTTGGCGGGGTTAATAGCCCATCTAGGTCAAATAAAGGGGTTGGCGGCGGAATTCCGGTAACAATGGAACGAGCAAGTGGCGCTTATTTTTATGATGTGGATGGCAATAAGTATATTGATTACTTAGCGGCATTCGGGCCAATCATTACTGGGCATGCACATCCTCATATTACAGAAGCGATTACAAAAGCGGCGCAAAATGGTGTTTTATATGGAACTCCTACGAAACACGAGATAACGTTTGCGAAAATGTTGAAAGAAGCTATCCCTTCGCTTGAGAAAGTTCGATTTACAAACTCTGGGACAGAAGCTGTTATGACAACCATTCGTGTGGCTCGTGCTTATACTGGAAGAGATAAAATTATTAAATTTGCTGGTTGTTATCATGGGCATTTTGATTTAGTGTTGGTGGAAGCAGGGTCTGGACCATCTACGCTTGGGATTCCTGATTCTGCTGGGGTAACGAAATCTACTGCAGAAGAAGTTATTACCGTTCCATTTAATGATCTGGAGGCATTTAAAGAAGCATTAGCTGTTTGGGGCGATCAAGTTGCTGCTGTTTTAGTAGAACCAATTGTTGGAAACTTTGGCATGGTGGCACCAAAAGAAGGATTTTTAGAGGCGGTTAATGAACTTGCGCATGCGAATGATTCTTTAGTTATTTATGATGAAGTTATCACCGCTTTCCGCTTTATGTACGGTGGGGCTCAAAATTATTTGGGTGTTATCCCTGATTTAACAGCTATGGGTAAAATTATTGGTGGCGGACTTCCGATTGGCGCTTATGGCGGTCGAGTTGATATTATGGAAAAAGTGGCACCGCTTGGCCCGGCGTATCAAGCTGGGACACATGCTGGTAATCCGGCTTCTATTCTTTCAGGGATTGCTTGTCTCGAAGTTTTACAAGAAGAAGGGTTATATGATCGCTTTGAAAAATATGGTTCGATGTTGAAAGATGGCATTGAAAAAGCAGCCGCTAAACATGGTATCGCGGTTACCGTCAATCAGATTGTTGGTGCTTTGACAGTATACTTTACGGACGAAGCGATTACTAACTACGCAGAAGCTGGTGCAACCGATGGCGAATTGTTCGGTCGTTTCTTCAAAGGTATGTTAGAAGAAGGTATTAACTTGGCGCCTTCTAAATACGAAGCATGGTTTATTACTTCCGCGCATTCAGAAGCAGACATTGTAGAAACAATCGCAGCAGTTGATACTGTTTTTGGAAAAATGGTTCAAGATAACTAGGTAATATTACTTTATAAACTGGGGATAAACGTTATAATAGAAGAAGAATGAGCGGGAAAATGCGAAATGTCCCGCTCAAATAGTCTATAGAAAGGAATAACCTTCCATGAAATTCGGAGCTAGAATTTTGAAAACTGGTATTGCAATCACATTGGCGCTTTTTATCGCGCAACTTTGCAATTCACCCTCTCCATCTCTGGCAGGCATTTCCGCCGTTTTTGCTATCCAACCTTCTATTTATAGGTCTTATCGAACTATTTTAGAACGGGCACAAGGGAACGTAATTGGAGCTATCATTGCAATTATTTTTGGACTTTATATTGGTAATGATTTTATTTTAATTGGAGTTGCTTCGATTATCTGTGTTGCCTTATTAATGCAATTCCGCTTGGAGAATACGATTGGGCTTGCAGTTGTGACGCTCATCATCGTGATGGATTCTCCTGGTAATGACTTTTTAGAAATCGCACTTATTCGTTTTGGGACAATTATGTTAGGTTTACTTGCCGCATTTATTGTCAATCTGTTCTTTTTACCACCAAAATATGAGGTTTCATTGTTTCAGTTAATTTATAATACGAATAGCGAGATTGTTCGTTGGATTAAATTAAACTTGCGTCATGCTGCAGACTTCCCTCTTCTAAAAAAAGATATGGAATGGATGCAAAAACAGCTAAACCAAACGCGTAACTTATATGGATTATACCGAGAAGAGCGTACTTTTTTAAAGAAAAATGCCATTTCAAAAGGTCGGAAAATTGCTGTTTATAGGCAAATGCTGCTTTGTTCTCAAAAAGGTTTTGAGCTTTTAAAAATTCAACACCGTTATGAAAATGATTATTTGCAGTTGCCACCAGATAAGCAAGAGTTAATTCGCCAACATATCGATTATTTAACGGATAAACATGAACAACTTTTACTAACTTATATTGATAAAGTTTCGATTGATCTTGAATATGTAGAATCTCATTTAGCACAAGATCCCCAAGATTTAATGCAGCTTTTCTTGCGCGAGATGGAAGAAACAGAAAAAGATGAATATGAGGATATGATGGATAAATACCACTTAATGCGTATTATCGCCTCGATATTTGCTTATCAAGAGACAATCGATTATTTAGAAAAATTGATTCATAGTTTTAAACTTAGGCATACTGAAGAAAATCAAATCGATATTAATGTTAATGAAGAATAAACAAAAAACGAGCTTGGAGATAACCTCCAAAGCTCGTTTTTTTAACGGTATTCTTTATACTTTTCATACCAAATGTCAATGTAATCAGGGGAAAATGGACCTTTTTTGTCCAAAATCCAGTGACTTAACACATCCACATTATGTCGAAGTATCCGGTCAATCGAGTCCGGGTACTTCATTTGGCGACGGTGTTGTTCGTATTCGCCCTCATCAAGCAAATGAAACCTTCCATCTGGGAAAACCTTAATATCGAGGTCATAGTCAATGTACTTCAGCGCCTGCTCATCTACTGCAAAAGGTGTCCCTAGATTGCAGTAATGATAAATGCCATCTTCTCTAATCATCGAAATCACATTAAACCAGTAATCACTATGAAAATAACAAATAGATGGTTCGCGCGTTACCCATTTACGTCCGTCTGCTTCCACAACTAATGTGTGGTCGTTTCCGCCGATAATAATATTCTCCGTAGATTTAAGCACCACTGTCTTTTTCCAAGTACGATGAAGTTTACCGTTATGTTTGTAGCTCTTGATCTGTATTATTTCTTTCTCTTTGGGTAAGTACATCCTTTATCCTACTTTCCTCATGTACTATCAAAATCATTATTATTATAACATAAGGCAAGACTGCAAAAAAACAATATCGTGCTGAAACGGAACATTTTCCTAAAAAAAGAGTGATTTTTATGCAAAATAGCTAATTTTCATCCATTTTGCTTTACTAGACTAAAAGTGTTCTGCCGCCATCTACTAAAATAGTTTGCCCGCGGATCATATCAGCTTTATCGCTAGCGAGGAAAAGTACGGCATTTACTAAATCATTTGGTTCAATCATTCGTCCAGCCGGTGTTTTGCTGACAGCATCTTTTAATAATTCTTCACGGTTTGGGAAATGGTTAAGTGCGTCTGTTTCGATTAAACCGCCAGAAACGGCATTAACCGCAATGCCAAATGGTGCTAATTCTACCGCTAAATAACGAGTAAGTGATTCTACCGCTGCTTTAGAAACCCCAACTGTCGTATAATTTTCTAAATAACGAATCGAACCAATCGAGCTCAAACTAATAATTTTCCCGCTTTGATGGCGTTGCATTAATTTAGCTGCTTCTTGGCCAGCAAATAATAGCGCCTTCGCATTAATGTTCATTGTCCAGTCCCAGTGCGATTCTTCTAGTTCCATCAATGGTCGAAGTACACCACTCGCTGCATTGTTAATAAAAACATCTAGTCGGCCGAATTCCTCGTCCACTGCTTTAAATAATTCTCTAATTTTTTCTACGTCACCAACGTTTGCTTTAAAAATAGTGCATTTTCTGCCAAGTTGTTCAATTTCTTGCTGTACTTCTTCTGCTTTTTTGCGATTTCTGGAAAAGTTGACCGCGATATCATAGCCCTCTTTTGCGAGCGCGATGGCGATTTCTCTTCCCAGCCCCCGACTACTTCCTGTTACTAATGCTACTTTGTTCATTTGTTACTCCCCCTTAAAATCTTTCCACGCTTGCCACATTTTTTGATATGGTACTGGAAAAGCAAGCCGCTTCATTTCTTCTTCTGTCGCAAAATACCAATTTTCATTTGGAATTGCTGACTGAAGTTTTGCCACACGAATGTCCATTTTCCAAACTAAATGCGAAAAAACGTGTTTGATATGCGCAATTGGCTCCTCTTTAAGTAAAACATCTAAGCCATAATTATGTAAAAATTGTAGTTTTGCTACTTCGTCATTTTCTTTTTTGGTGATTTCGATGGTTGGAAATTGCCACATATTGGCTAGTAATCCATTTTCTGGACGCTTTTCGATGGCTATTTTCCCATCATCTGAAATAACGATAATGCTTAATAGTTCTTTGGTTTTCGTTTTTACTTTTTTGATTTTCACTGGGTAATTTGTTTCGACACCATTTTTATGCGCTTCACAAAACGGTTGGAGCGGGCAAAGCATACACATTGGCTTTGTCGGCGTACAAACGAGCGCCCCGATTTCCATCAAACCTTGGTTAAAAGCGGACGGATTTTCTTTGTCAATCAGCTGATACAACACTTCTTCAAAAATTTTCCGGGTGGATGCTTTCATAATGTCTTCGCTAATTTCTAAAACACGAGCAATAACTCGCATTACATTACCATCAACAGCTGGTTCTGCTTGATTATAGGCAATACTAAGAATGGCACCAGCTGTATATGGGCCAACACCTTTAAGTGATAGAATCGTTGTTAAATCGTTAGGAACTACACCAGAAAAATCTGCCATTACTTGTTTCATCGCTGTTTGAAGATTTCTGACACGAGAATAATAACCTAAGCCTTCCCAAGCCTTTAAAATATCGGCTTCATCCGCTTGGACAAAATCTTCCATCGTTGGAAATTGAGTCATAAAGCGATTAAAATAAGGAATCACTGTGTCGACTTTTGTTTGTTGAAGCATGATTTCTGAGACCCAAATTCGGTAAGGTTCGGTATTTTCACGCCACGGTAAGACGCGTTTATTCGCTTCATACCAGGAAACGAGTGCTTCTTGGAAAGCGGTTATTTTTGTTTCATCCCATGTTAGTCTCTTCATTTTTCTCATTTTCCCCTCGTAATTCTAATAGATTTCTAATGTGTGTTGCTCCGGATGTGTAGTATAATGTAGACAGGGAATAAAATAGTATACCCATTCTTAAGCCGATTTCTATTATACAGAATGCTGGCTTAATTGAATAGTGTTGTGCTCTTTTAGGCAACACCAGTTGTATTTTTTTAAGACCGATTTTAGAGGAGGCAAAGTCATTGGATACTGGCACACACGTAGTAATGGGAATTGCACTCGGAGCGTTAGCAACCGTAGACCCGGTAGTTGCCGGAAGTTCTCAAGCTGCCATTGGTATTATGACAGCAACAATTATTGGTTCACAAATTCCAGACATTGACACTGTATTAAAACTTAAAAACAACGCTGATTATATTAGAAATCACCGAGGAATCACGCATTCCTTGCCGATGCTTGCCATTTGGCCATTACTTATTTCATCCATATTATATTTACTTTTCCCGGCGGCCACGTTTATTCATTTACTGTTATGGACGTTTATCGCGGTGGGATTACACATTTTTGTAGATATTTTTAATGCTTACGGGACACAAGCAGTCAGACCGTTTAAAGAAACATGGGTCGCATTTGGATTTATCAACACGTTTGATTGGTTCATTTTTGGTTCTCATGTAGTTGCTATTGCGGCTTGGTTGTTAGGTTCTCCAGCACTACCTACGTTTGTCACGCTCTACGTCATTTTGGCACTTTATTATGTGGCAAGATTCGTTACACAGCGAATGATCAAACACGCGGTTCAAAACTTAATTCCAGATTCAGAAGAAATCATTATTGCTTCCACCATCCACTTCTTCCAGTGGCGCGTGGCAGTAACAACGAAAGATCATTATTATGTAGGTCGAGCATTCAAACGCAACATCTCCATCTACGAAAAATTTGACCGGTTACCTGTTCCAGATAATGAAATCATCCGTTCTGCCAAAAAAGACAAAAACCTCGCTGCTTTCATTTCGTTCTCCAAAGTTTACAACTGGCGGATTGAAGAAAAACTTGATGGCACGTATGTTACCTTTACTGATTTACGTTATCGTAGTAATGGGCATTATCCATTTGTAGCTGTTGTTAAATTAGACGATGATTTAAACATTATCTCATCATACACTGGTTGGATTTTCTCGACAGAAAAATTATACAAAAAACTAGCACCTGTTAGTATTTAAAAAAAGACCCGGAATCCGGGTCTTTTTTATTTATCTACCTGTACTTCCTACACCACCAACACGTGATTCGTTGGCTACGATATCTGTATCTGCAACTAAGTATTTTTGGAATACACCTTGAGCGACGCGTTCACCAGCTTCAATTGCTACTGGTTCGGAAGAGAAGTTTTTGATGGCGATTCCGATATTGCCGTCATTACCTGGATTACTATAATAAGAAGAATCGATAATTCCTGTACCGTTACATAGTAATAAGCCTTTTTTAATGCCGATGGAAGAACGAACATGGATATTTAATACTTCATCTTCTTGCATATAACTTTTAATATCTGTCCAAAAAATATGTTTTTCTCCTGGTGCGATAGTTATTGTTTCGTTGGAGAAGAAATCATAGCCGGCTGATCCTTTGTCGCCGCGTATTGGTAAAGATATCGTTTGATCTGGAAACTTTCTGCTTGCTTCATTAACTACTTCAAATCCTCTTACTTTCACTTTGTTCACTCCTATTTGTTTGGGTCTTTTCGTTCTACTTGATGTAAAAAGCTACCGTGGCGCTCGATTTGCTGACGAACATAATCCGCCGCGTATTCAGGACCGCGGTATGGGTAGCCTGCTTTTGCATAGGAACTTTCGAAATCGGACCAAAGCATTTCAATCCACCATAAAGCTTTTTCTTTATCTAAATGCGGGTTTTTAGCCATTAATTCCGCCGTTAGTTCATCTAAATATGTGTACAATTCACTCTTCCTCCTCGAAACTGATTTCATTTTCAGTTAGGTATGATTGAATTGTATCATAAGAAAAACCTTTCTGCATTAGCGATGTGATTGTTTTTTGCTTAGCGATACTTGGTTTGTAGCGTTTGTTTTTACGCATGGTTTTTTCGACTTGTTTTTGTAAGATATCTGCTTCATCGGCTACGTCTATTTCGCTTGTCGCTTCTATGGCGGCTGTTTTGGCTAATTCGCTCGTATAGCCTTTTTGGATTAAATCGGTGATGATTTTTTGTTGGAGCATTTTTTTTGCGCTTTTATTGTTACGTTTCATGATTTTGATTGCTTGTTTGGTGGCATTTTCGAGTTGTGCTTCGTCGGAATATTCTTCGATAACTTGGCTAATGATTTCTCGTGTTAAGCCTTTTTCGACTAATTCGCGCTCGATGGTTCGCGGCCCTTTTAGCGTTGTTTTGATTTGAGTTTTGGTGTATAGTTCCGCAAATTCGACGTCGTTAATGTAGTCCATATCGGCTAGCTTTTTTAAAATCTCATCGATCGCAAAAGGTTCCATTTCTTGTTTTCTTAAATAATCGCGAATTTCTTTTTCCGAGCGGACGCGGTGAGATAAGAAATTAATTGCTTTATTAAGACCTTTGCGAACCATATCGGCTTGTTTGATTTCTTCTATTTCAGCCTCTGTTAGCGTTTTTCCTTTCATTAGTTGGTAGCGGGCTAAAACTTCTTCGTCTACACTAAAGTTGTATTTTTCATCAATAAAAATGTTGTAGCGTTCTTTGTTTTTCTGCTGGACACTTATGGACGTGATTTTCATAATCCGCCTCCTTCTCTTCTCTATCATACCGCAAAAAATGGTTTTAATACTACTAAAAAGGGAATAAACTAGTTAGGACAATGAAGAGGTGATAAAATTGCATATCTTACTTACAGGCGCAACGGGTTTTATTGGTGACCATTTAGTGCATGAGTTAGAAAAATCTGATCACGAACTTTACATTTTAACGAGACAAAAGTTAAAAAACCGCGCGAATGTACATTATATTGAATGGTTGAATGATGATAAATTACCTAATTTAGACGATTTGCCAGTGGATGTTTGTATTAACTTTGCAGGCGCTGGTTTGATGGATGAAAAATGGACTTATGAAAGACAGAAAGTGATTGTAAATAGCCGCATCGAAGCTACTTCAGCGCTTCTATCAATTGTGAAGAAAATGAACTCCAAGCCAAAACTGTGGATTAATGCAAGTGCAATTGGGGCTTATACGTCCTCTAAATCAACTATTTATCTGGATACAGAAGAAAATAACTATGCCGATAATTTCTTAGGAAAAACGGTTTATGAATGGGAAAAAACGGCGAGTGCGGCGAGTGATTTAGGTATTCGTGTTGTTTATGCGCGCTTTGGACTTGTACTTGGGACAGACGGTGGCTCCTTCCCTGTTTTTGAAAAGTTATTTCAAACTTATACGGGTGGCCGTTTTGGAAATGGTAGACAATGGTATTCATGGATTCATGTTGATGATGTTGTTGCGGCGTTATTATTTATTTTTGATCATGAAGAGATAAGTGGTGTCGTTAATTTTACTGCCCCACATCCTGTCCAAGAAAAGAAATTTGCAGAACGGCTCGGGAAAAAGATGCATAAACCATATAAAACGCCCGTCCCTAAAAAAATTATCAAATTTATTCTCGGTGAACGTGCCATGACTATTTTAGACAGCCAGCGTGCTTATCCGGAAAAATTAATGAGTCATCATTTTGAATTTCGCTTTGAAACTTTGCAAGAAGCGTTAGATGATTTGCTTGATTAATAAAAAACCAGACGCTGATTTTACTCAGTGTCTGGTTTTTTTGTTTCTTCTTCAAGCGGGAAATCAAGGACGACTTGGTTGTTTGCAAGTGGTCGTTTTTTACCAACAAGAATCATTAGTTGTAACATCGTGAAAGCAATCGAGCTTCGTTTTCTGAAGGCAACAAATTTTTGTTCCCATTCGGTAACATATTTGGATTTGAAATTACGTAATCCTTTGAAGCCGTAGAAGCCTTGGCTATAACGATAAACAAGTCCCGCTAATCGCTCTCCTAAAAAGGCATATTTACTTTCCCCGACATTCGCAAGTGGCGCCATGCCGGCATTAAATGTTTGAAAGCCGTCTTCTTTGGCTTGTTCGAATAAGTTGATGAAAAGGAAATCCATAATACCGGATGGCGCTTCTTTGGAATAACGCATTAAGTCGATGGATGTCATTTCATCTGTATAAGATGGCATCATTGAAGCAAAACCAACGACAGTGCCCTCTCCATTTTTAGCAATCGCAATTGGTGCTTGTTCGAGATAATAGGTATCAAAGAAGCCAAGTGAAAAACCTTTTTCTTCTCTGCCATCCAACCATTCATCAGAAACTGCTCGTAGCGTCGTCCATGTTTCATGACTGTATGGTGGATTTATTATTTCAAAAGTATAGCCTTCGCGTTCTAACTTATTCATTAGCGCGCGTTCGCCTTTTTTCTTTTTGCCGCTCATGGTGAAGTTTTGGACGTCTACGAAACCTTCTTCACCAAGCTTGATAAAGTCAAAACCGTGATCGTGTAAATAGGGAATCATCGTACCGCGAACTTCATAGAAAACTGGTCGATAACCGAAACGATCCGCGTTCATCATCACTTCTTCAATCGCATCTTCCATTTTATCCATATTCCCGGTTGGCTCTCCCATGATAACCATTTTGTCGGCGATAATTCGGTAAGAGAAAAGCACTTCCCCGTTTGCCGCCCAGAAAAGGAGTTTATCACGCAAGAACATAGTATGGCTGACTTCATTTCCACCCCATTTTGCTAGGTGGTCGCGTACTTTGACTGCTTCAAATGGTGAGCCTAATTTTTCTTTTGTTGTGGATAAATAAATGTAGATAACGACTAAACTAACGACGGCGATAAAGACGCCGACAAATCCGACTAGCCAGAGATGTTCAGAGGCAATACGTAAATAGTCTGGGATTTCTTTGGAATGTTTGATATTTGGTGAATTGTAAATACCAATAACGATATAACCTGCCAAACAAACAATGAAAATAATGCTATCAATAATTACTTTACTCCACGTATAAACCAGTTTTTCCCGGTAAAATTCATTGCGAGCTAGGAATAAACATAATAAAACAATTCCTAAAAAGATAGCTTGCTTGATTGAGAATACGCGAGCTAATGTGTTGAAAATCGCGCAACCTAGTACAATAACCGTAATAATGTAAGCTTTTTTCGTTTTACATTCAATCCCTCGTGCAAGTCCAAGTAGTAAAAATCCGAATGCAACGATGGTAATTTGGGATGTAAATAAGAAATTAAATGGCATAATTTTATACAGGAATGGCACATGATAGATTGCGTTTGGAACAGATGAAGATAAAATTAACAATAAACCAGATCCATAGACGAAAATAACTAAAAAGCGATGCGCCACTTTTTGTAAAAATAGTAATGGTAAGCCTTCTAAAAAGTCATTCACTCGTTTGCCGGCTTTTTGAACGAAGAATAACAGCCCAACTACGAATGGAATAATATAGTAAAAGATTCGATAAAACAGCATCCAAGCGAGCGCTAACTCTTGTGAAACGCCTAATTGGCTTAGTCCGAGAATCATTACAACGTCAAACGTCCCAACTCCACCGGGAACCATGGACGCGATTCCGATAACAGAAGCGATGACGAATAACGGAAATACTTTGAAGATGTCTACTGGTTCTCCCATCAACGTACCAATAATAGCAAAACAACCAAAGGCAAAGCCCCACTCTAAAAGGGACGCTGCAATTAAAGTTAATTCTCTTTTAATTGGTAAATCGACGAACAGTGACTTACTTTTCCATTTTGTGATTGTGAATAAAATAGGGAAATAAAGTCCCCCAGCAAGTAGCCACGGCCAGTAATTAACAAAATGATCTGCAAATCCTGGAATGAGTAGTGTGGCTAATGATACTAAACAATAAATCGATAAGCCGGATACTAAGAATAAAGCAATTTTGGAAATAGCTAGTAAAATTTCTTTATGAGAGGCATTTTTTCCGTAGAAACTTGCTCTTAGACTGGCTCCTAACACCCCACCGAAACCGCCAATATTCGTAAAAGTATTGGTAATCCAACCAGAAGCAATGACATGCGATGAGGAAAACTTTCCGGGTAGCAACTTAACAATGACATAATCATATAAAAGCATTGGTGTCACTGCGATTAAGCCGACGATAAACATAATAAAGATTTGTTCTGGGCTTTGGGAAGTGATATTGGCTTTTAATGACGAATAGTCAATTCCGGTTGCAATATTAATAATTTCGTAGATAACAAATCCCATCACAAAAGTGATAAAGACAATTTTGACGATGGTGCTATTTTTTTGAAACCAAGCATAGGCTTGCATTAATTTTTCTTTCATAACAGAGTCTCCTTAACATTTTCCATTCATCTTCTTTTATTTATTCGTTTTCTAACGGACGGTACAGCATACGCGAGCATAATACCGATTAAACCACTTAACGTATTTAAAATGATGTCATCTATGTCTGTTGAACGATTAGGTGGTAGCGAAATGCCTTCGAATCCTGTAATCATCGTTGTTTGCGCAAATTGTAGTAGCTCGATGCCACATGAAGTAAGGAATACGACTAAAAGTGTTTTGCTCGCTGTGTTGGTTATTTTGAAGTAAAGCATGAAGAAAGACAGTGGGCATAACAATAAAACATTCCCGATAATTTGAAGGATGGTAGGCATCGTTGGTAATGTTTGCTTAAATGTATTTTCTATCGTTGTAAAAGGTATTAAGTTCATCATTTCTTTTTGAATATGGAAAGTTCCGGTATACGTGCTATTCACGAAATCTCCAATTGATATGTAAGCCACTAGGTGTAATAAGATAATTATATAAAGTATAAAAACACAAAACCAGATAAAGTCTATCCAATTTTTTAGCTGCGTCATGTTAGTTAAGATGAGTGTTGCTAAAAAAAGTAAACAGCTATTAGCAATCGCATTGATTAAATCAGCGTTATTCCCAAATTGTAATGCGAGTGAAATCCCGTAAAGGAGATATAATACTGGCAATAACAACACAAAAAAACGGCATTTTTGGACCTGCATTCTCGTATTCCAACGCCTTCCGTTTCAAAATCAGCTTTCAGACTCTCTGAATAAGCTCCTAGTAACAGTTTAGCAGATATAAAAATGAAAAGAAAGCTTGTTTGTGCTTACATTTTTGCAAGCTTATGTAAGGGTTTCGGGTTCTTATTTTCCTTTTAACCGAAAAAGTGCTACAATTTCTTAATGATATTCGTGGAGGAGACTAGGATGAAAGAATTATTAGGATTATTAAAAGAAGGTAATAAATCGGCTTTAACTGCAGCGCTTGTTAATACAGTTGTTTCCATTATCAAAGGCGTGACTTATTTTTTTACAGGAAATATTGCGATGTTTGCTGAAACGTTACATAGTCTTGGTGATGCGGCTAACCAATTTTTCGTTTTTATTGGTTCTGCTTTAAGTAAGAAACGACCAACGAAACGTTTTCCGCATGGTTTTGGGCGGATGGTTAATTTAGTATTACTTGGTGCGGTTATTGTTGTTGGAATTATGGCATTTGAAACGATTCGTGAAGGTTTCGCGCATATTATCCATCCGACAAGTTCGACCGGTTTTCTGATTAACCTTACAGTGCTTTTACTTTGTACCGTGCTTGAGTTTTCAGTTTTAGTGAAAGCGACACACGAGATTGCACATGATGTAGGTTTGGAATCAAAAGGACTACAATTGTTTAAAGATAGCATTTTAAATCTTGGTAAGGCAAAAGCGGCAACCAAACTGGTATTTTTAGAAGATTCCGTTGCAACTGGTGGCGGACTGCTTGCGATGATTGCGGTTATTATTTCCCACTTCACCCCTTTCCATCAAGCAGAAGGTATTGCTTCGATGTTGATTGGTGTCATGATGTTTATCGTTGTTGGAAAAGTCTTTTTGGATAATGCAGCGGGTGTTATTGGTGAGTCGGATCAAAGTATGCATATGACAGTTGGCCAGCTTGTAATGAGCGACCCGGATGTTCGCGATATTCAAGTTTTAACCGTGCTTAAAGAAGGCGATGTTTTCCATGTCGATGTCGAGGTTGAATTAGATCCAATGCTCACACTCGCTGAAGTGGATGATATTAAAGACCGTTTAGAAGAAAATATCGGTAGTCTGCGCGGTGTTGCGGATGTACTAATTTCGTTTGATGAAGATGATGCGATTCGTAACTGGGAGTATGGTGACGGACGTTAAAATTAAAAAACAGCCCAGTGCACGCACTGGGCTGTTTTTTAGTCTCCTGGATTAATGATGGCAAGCACTTGGTGGTCCTCCCATATACCGTTGATCCGAACATTTTGAACCGCGAGCCCTTCTATATGAAATCCCGCTTTTAAAAGTACTTGTTTGGAACGTTCATTTTTTGGCATTACACCGGCTTCGATACGATGAAGTCCAAGGATATCGAAACCAAAATCTACTATTAATTGTACTGCTTCCGTTGCATAGCCGTTCCCATTATGTTCTTTATCGAGAAAATAACCAATGAATGCTGACTGCAACGATTCACGCAAAATACTAAATAAATTAATCGTACCAATTAGTTCATCCGTATCATTCAAGAAAATCCCATAATAATATTCCACATCGCTCGCAGCAAAATCCTCTAAACGTGAAATAAGCGCTTGCTGTTCTTCTATCGTATAAAATCGCTCATCCCGCTCCATCGAATAACCTTCAAAAAATGCTTTATTCGCTAAATGAAATGCTAGTTTTTGATTCGCATCTACTATTTGAAAAGGTCTTAAATAAATCCGTTCCCCTGTAATCCGCATTCGTATCCCTCCCGCATTTTTCTAAATTATAAGATTGTTCTCGTTTGATTGCAAGTATGACTACTAAGCCAAATTCATCACTATACCCATTTTATAAAAAAATAAACCTTCTATTACGAATATAAGTGTGTTATTATGTTGATGTTAGTTATTTTTATATTATTTTTCTAAAAAATGGAGGTTTTTTTAATGATTGTTAATGCGGAAACAGAAGACGCAACTCTCCTTCTCGATGGTTTACTTCAAAATGTGGCGATAATTCGTTTTGATATTAATAAAAAAGTAACTTATGCTAATGCCCTTTTTGCGGAAGCGATGGGATACTCAGAAGAAGAAATGTTAAAATTATCCCATCCTGACTTATGCTTTCCTGATTTTGTCCAAAGTGCGAGTTACAAAGCAATGTGGACAAACCTACTTGCCGGGCAAAAATTTCAAAATAAAATTGAACGTAAAAATGCACGCGGCGAACGTGTTTGGTTTGAAGCGACGTATATCCCGATTATTCGCGAAGACTTGGTCGTTGGTGTTGCTAAAATCGCAACAGATATTACAAGAAGAGAAGAAACAGTCCATGATTTTGCATCAGGTTTGAAAAATATGGCAAACAATTTAAAAGAACATTCCACTGTAGGTAAAACGCGTAGTGAAGCTCTCCTTGAACTCGTGAAATCAATCACGAAAGAGTCGAATGAAAATACCGATACGCTCCATGACTTGCAAACAGAGGCGCAAAATATTCATGGCATTATTAATACAATTAATGGTATTGCTTCACAAACGAATTTACTTGCGCTCAATGCAGCAATTGAAGCCGCACGCGCTGGTGATGCTGGCCGTGGATTTAGTGTTGTCGCTGAAGAAGTTCGCAAACTTTCAAGTCGTGTAGAAGAAGCGATTAAAGAAGTGGAAAAAAGCGTCAACGGTATCACACAAGAAATTAATACGATTTCCAGTGGCACTGAACGCGTCGAAGCAAAAGTCGAGGAAAGCCAAGAAGTCCTTATTTTATCTTTAGAAGATTTTAGCCAAATTGAATCTGCCTCTACTGCCTTGGATCAAAATGCCGGTGCTTTTACAAAAATGATTTAACCGACTGAAAAAAGGAGCGAAGAAATCTTGAAACTTATTGGAAAACATCCTTCTGGTCGCGCCATTATTATCCGTTTAAGCAACCAAGAGTACCATTATGAAACCGCAAATAGTTTTGGAAGCGCCACTTCACTAATGAGAGCAAAGACAGAAGCTAGAGCCGATAGTTTTACCTCTAATGAAATGGACCAAGGTTTACATATTGGTAACTGGCACTGGAAAGAGCTTGGATAAACGAAAATCCCGTCTATTTTTATAGACGGGATTTTTTATTTACGCATTCAAATCTTGTTCTAATTGGTCTTTAAAGGCAGTTGCCACGTCAAACACAGTAACAAATTGGAAATCGCTCACGTTGTATTGAACAACAAACTCGTTATCACGATGGCGGACCATAATGGAAGAACGAACTTTATCACCAATTGCGTCTCCTGCTTGAGTTTCGTTATAGAAAACCCAGTGTGTTGCTTCGATGGGATTCGGTGTTTTTTCTGCGAGGTCGCTTTGAATGAGTTGTTTTATTTCGTCGCTTAATTCAGGTGCGAATTCATTTTCGATATAGCCGTACCAAATAGTTCGGTAATACTTTGCTTCAAATTCATTTGTTTCATCAAATAGTTTTTTCATGCTTGTTTCCTCCTATTGGGTGTTATTTCTATTCATGATACCTTTTTAAGCGTTCTTCTAATGTCCCAGCGTGCAGTTCAAAGAGATGATTATCAAAGTCATAAAAATAAATCGACCGTCCCTCGCCTTGGACTCTAGGGCGTTCTGGTTTTATTTCCACACCAAGAGATTTAATTCGCTCAATATATTCATCCACTTCCTCGGATTGAATTTGGAATGCAATATGATTGTAAGTTCGCTCTTGTAAAGAATCTCCTTCCATAATGCAAATCCACAGACCAGCAATTAGAAAAAATTTTTCTTTGGAAAGCGAAAATGTTTTGTCGCCACTAGAATAGATTTCTTCTGCATCAAAAATATTCTGTAAGAAAGCAGTTGTTCTATTCAAATCTTTCACAATGAGCGTTATATGACTTAATCCCGAAATCATAATTTTCCCACCAATCTTTATTTATCTTTTAACTGCAAAAGCACTACGGTCTCTACATGAGCTGTTTGCGGGAACATATCGACAAGTTGCATATAGCGAATGCGGTATTTCTTCGCAAGTAAAGCTAAATCACGTGCTAATGTGGACGGATTACAGGATACGTAAACAAGTTGTTTTGCTTCTACTTCTAAGCAAGTTCATGATGCATACTTTATGACTACGTCTACTTTATTGACTAAGGATGACGATTATTTTCAATTTGACTGATTAATTATGTGATAGGTTTCATCACGT
The DNA here is from genome assembly GCF_014224155.1 of Listeria cossartiae subsp. cossartiae. Classification (GTDB taxonomy): domain Bacteria; phylum Bacillota; class Bacilli; order Lactobacillales; family Listeriaceae; genus Listeria; species Listeria cossartiae. Next base: position 18,267 of record NZ_JAASUI010000006.1, read on the forward strand.
TGATTAAAAAAGACATATATTTTTGCTCTGTTTTTTTCTGGAACAATATCTAACTCGCCTATAAAAAGTAATGGTTTTCCATTAGCAAATTCCCATTCAGGATTTTGTAGCCATTTAGGTGGAGTTTTTAGATATTTAAAATCTGCTTTAACTTTTTTCTTTATTTGCTCTTTTTTCTCTAATGTGTTTAAAGTATTTTTATTCAAAATTGAGCTAAAATAATCTGGGGAAATATCTAACCATTTTGGCAAGACTGAAAATACTATATCAGCATCCTCATCCATTTTATTAGAATAGCTAAACAACTCCTCATTTTTCTCTAAATACTGTTTGATGGCATCTTTTACATTAGATATGGAAGAAAAATCAGATGCATCAGCTTCTAAAATGTATAAACATAGATTGCTATAGTTTGTATATGGTGGGATTTTGATTTCTTTTTCCAATTTATTTTGTAAAGCTTCGTCTTTATAAAAACGATTCAGAAATTCTTTGGCAGTAATCTTATCTTCCATAAAATCTATCAATAGTTGTATATCGTTTTCCTCCTAAAAATATGCTTATTTAAAATGACTAAAATTGTATTAAACAACAATGCACCTTTTAGCTAAAAAGAATGCATTGCTATTTTTTATTTAATTCTTTAATTGCAAAAGTACTACGGTCTCTACATGAGCTGTTTGCGGGAACATATCGACAGGTTGCATATAGCGAATGCGGTATTTCTTCGCAAGTAAAGCCAAGTCACGTGCTAATGTGGACGGATTACAGGATACGTAGACAAGTTGTTTTGCTTCTACTTCTAGTAATGATGTAATGAGGCCTTGGTCACAGCCGCTTCTTGGTGGGTCAACAATCACTGCATCGGGGCTGAAACCTTCTTTCACCCATTTAGGCAATACGTCTTCTGCTTTTCCTACTTCATAATAAACGTTTTCGATGCCATTTTTCTCAGCGTTTCGTTTGGCGTCTTCGATGGATTCTGGAATGATATCCATGCCGCGAACTTCTTTTACTTTTCCGGCAAAAGCTTGGCCGATTGTTCCAACGCCGCAATAAGCATCTACTAATGTTTCACTGCCTGTTAGGACGAGTGCTTTTTCGACTTCTTGGTAGAGCCGCTCTGTTTGGAACGGGTTTAATTGGAAAAAGGCACGGGCCGATAAATCGAATTCTAGTTCCATTAATTTTTCTTCGATGCTTTCTTTCCCTGCTAAAAGGAAGGTTTCATCGCCGAAAATGAGCGAAGATTTCGCTTGGTTTACGTTTTGCATTATGGAAGTCACTTCTGGAAGAGCTGCTTCAATTTCAGCAAGGATTTCGCGTTTTTTCGGTAACTTTTTACTATTTGTAATGAAGACGAGCTGTGTTTCGCCGGTTTTCACGCCAGTACGAACGACGATGGTCCGCACGATGCCGCTACCAGCTTTTTCATCATAAATTGGTACGCCGTATTTTTCGAGTAAATCACGAACAAAATTCGTTACTTTAATCGTAACGGGTTGTTGAACGATACAATCTTCAATTGGAACAAGTTGGTGGGAATTGGCTCCGAAAAGTCCTGTTTCGACTTGGCCACTGCCTACCATTCTTGTTTGGAATTGGCTCTTATTGCGGTAACGCCAAGGATCTTCCATGCCGATTGTTGGGCGAATTTTTAATTTCGCTGGATCGATTTTTGTATGTTTTTCGATTGATTGAATAACAATATCTCGTTTTAATTCAAGTTGGGCGCTATAGGCCACGTGTTGCAACTGGCAACCACCACACGCCTCATAAACTGGACAAGGTGCGGTAACTCGGTTGGGAGATTTTTTACGGATTTTATTTAATTTTGCTTCGGTGAAACGATCACGAACTTTGACCGCTTCGACAACTACCTCTTCACCGGTAATTGCGCCAGGTACAAATACAACTGCTTTTTTAAAGTAGCCAATTCCTTCCCCGTTGATTCCCATACGTCGAATCGTTAATGGGAATTTTTGGCCTTCTTCTACTGGATTTTGATTCATTATTTTCCTCCATCATTCCAAGTCTTCATTAATACTAACAAAAAAACAGCAACTTGTCAGTAGTTTATGGCATGATTTCCAGACTTTCATCGACAAGGATGCTTTTTTCGACAGAACGAACCATCGAACAGTATTTTGGTGTTAGTTTTAGCGCCTTTTCAAGTGGTTTAGGCTCCAAGTTATCTCCTGTTATTTTAAAATGAAGATGTATCGCACTTATACGATTTTCTTCTTCCGGAATGCGTTCCATTGTGGCATCTATCCATAAGTCGCTGAATTCCACTCTTTTTTTCTTTAAAATGTTACGAAAAACAATGGCGCTACAACTGGCAATAGATATCAACATCAAATCAGCGGGTGAATAGTTGGTCATTTTATCATCAATTAAAAAATCCCCTGTGTCAAACCCATTTTCGGTATAAACTAGCTTTAATGGTTTTGTCATCGTTATCCCTCATTTCTTCTCTTTTATCGTACAAAAAATCTCCTTATTAAGCAAATTAGTAGTATAATGAACGAATAGTCGACTAAAAAAGGAGGCTACTCGTGTTATGGAAGGAGTAGGAAATAAAGTGATTGTTTTAGCAGGAATGATCGGCGCTGGAAAAAGTAGTTATACAGAGCTAATCGCAAATGAACTCGGAACAAAGGCATTTTATGAAAGCATTAAGGATAACCGTATCCTTGAAATGTTTTATGATGACCCAAAAAGATGGGCTTTTGCCTTACAAATATATTTTTTAAATACCCGTTTTCGCAGTATTAAAGCTGCTTTGACGGATCAAAATAATGTGCTTGATCGAAGCATTTATGAGGATGCGCTTTTTACGCAAATTAATTTTGAAGAAGGAAACATTTCGGAACCTGAGATGGATACATACCTTGATTTGCTCGACAATATGATGGAAGAGCTTGCTTATATGCCGAAAAAAGCGCCGGATTTGTTGATATACTTGCGCGGTAGTTTGGAGACCGTTCTAAGCCGGATTTCTCTGCGTGGTCGCCCTTATGAGCAAATTGAGGATAATCCGGGTTTACTTGATTATTATAAACACCTGCATAGTCGTTATGACAGCTGGTTTGCCTCCTATGATAAAAGTGATACGCTGGTAATTAATATTGACGAGATTGATATTAACCAACCGGCGGATGCTAACTATGTCATGCAATTAATTCACGAAAAATTAAAACGCTAAAACAGACCTCATGCTGTTTTAGCGTTTTTTAATTGATTTCGCCTAATTCTTTTTTCTTTTTCCGAATCGCGAGTGTGGCGTTTAGCTCTCCGCCTATCATTAGAATAATGCCAGTTAAATAAAACCATAACATTAAAATAATAATTACCCCGATACTGCCATAAGTTGCCGAGTAGTTACCAAAATTGTTCACGTAATACGCAAAGCCAACCGAAGCAACCGTCCAGCCAATGGTTGAAAATAACGCTCCTGGAAGAACACTTATTAGCGTACTTCGCCTGTTTGGTGCCACCCAATATAAAAAGGTAAAGACAACAAAGATAACAATGAGCGTAACGGTCCAACGAAGGTTATTCCAAAAACTAAGAAAGTCTTCTGAGAAATTCAAATGGTTAATTAAAAACATCCCTATTTGTTGTCCGAATACGAGTAATAGCAAGGTTGCGCCCACTGTTGCAAGCATTGCTAGCGTGAAGAACATGGATAACAACCGTTGTACGACATAATTTCGTTTATTGGTTACGCCATACGCTTTATTGAGCGATTTCATGACTGCATTCATGCCGTTCGATGCTGACCATAAAGTCGCGATAATCCCGATAGAAAGTAATCCGCCATTTTTTTGCGTTAGTAAGGTATTTAAATTATCTTCTAAAAAGTCCATAATCTGGTCTGGCGCAAATTCTTTAATCATATTAAAAACAGAATCTTTATCAATATGAAGATAGGCGAGTAAAGTTGCTGCAATCAAGAGCATTGGAAAAATCGAAAACAGCATATAATAAGCTAACTGTGCCGCATTCCCTGATACGTCATTTCGTCCAACTCGCGCACTTACTGCTTGACCCACTTGAACTATCCCGTTATGTTTAATATATTTTACAACTTTTTTCCACACTACTAAGGCCCCCTGTTCTAGTCATTCGTCTGGAAGTTTTTGTTCTGTTATGGTAAAATTTTGTCTATTAGCTTGAAAGGAGCAAAAAGATGAATCTTGAAACCCCTTCGCAGGAAAATTTAACTTTTATGTTAACTGAAATTACTACGAAACTAAAAATGGTAAATGTTGGTGTTTTTGAAAATCTTGAGCTTGACTCTGTTGATTATAACGCACTTATCGATATTTATCAGCTAATAAAACGCAAATCCAATTTTAGCCCGCGCGAAATGCAATTATTTGCAGAAGAGTTGCGCCGGATTAGAAAATAAAACAAATTCCAGCCACTGTTTAGTGGTTTTTTGTTTGGAAATAATTGGTCCCAAAATCTACTAAATCACGCATTTCATAAATTTTCGTTGGTGCTCCGATAATTGTCGTTGGATGAAAATCGCGCGTTTTCTCGTAAGCTCGACCTAAAGCAATAAATGCCTCACTATTATAGTCGATTTCTTGATACTTCTCCCAAATGATTTCGCCGTTTTTTAGAAAAGCAGCTTGGTTTTCGATAAGTGGAAAGAGGTTAGATCGTTCTTCTGCCAGATGTAGCGATGTATTGTTATTATTATCGACGCCAAACAAAATAATTTTTGCCCCAAGTTGATAGAGTTTTCCAAGCGGTGATTCATCTCCCATACTTTTCGCAAGCGGCTGGTTAGCAAGGATGTGTTCTTTGTCCTTCCCCCAGGCACAAAACGAATGATACGGATGAAAACTACGCGCGACATCGGGCATTGCTCGAAAAGTTTCCGCAATAACGCCCATTCCGCGAGTCGGTGTTACGAGAGGATCAAATGGTGGTGTTTCTTCGCGAATGATTTTCCACCAACTTTCTGGAACTGGCGGATTTTCCCATTTAGATGGATCCGTTAATTGTCCCGTTTGAGCTGGCATGACAAGGTTACCTGTTTCACCAACAAGTTCTTGCAAGGCTAAAATAACCGTGACTGGGCCGCCGCAAATCCAGTCTGCTTTTGACATCGAAGCATGAAAAATAATCGTATCGCCTTTTTCAATACCCGCTTTTCTTAGGTCAGACACGATTTTATGTTTTGTTGCTGGTTTTTTTGTTCGCCAGATGGCCATTTTTTCTCCCATTTCGTCTGTCACCACCCCTAAAAATAAAGCCAGATGCCTAGAAAAAAACGTCAATGTAAAAGCAGATGTAGTGTTTACATGTGTTTTTACTTGCATTCTGTTCTAAATGCATCTGGCTAAATAGTTTAAATTAGTCGTTTTCGCCTTGATACGTTAAGATTTCTGGGCCGTCTTTTGTAATGGCAAAAGTATGTTCATATTGCGCTGATAAAGAACCATCAACAGTTCTTGCAGTCCAGCCATTATCGTCCATTTTTGCTTTCCAAGCGCCCATGTTTACCATAGGTTCCACCGTGATAACCATGCCTTCTTTTAAGCGTGGTCCTTTTCCAGCTTGACCAAAATGCGGAATATCTGGTTTTTCATGTAATGTTGGTCCAACACCGTGACCGATAAACTCGCGTACAACTGCTAGATTTTCGGATTCTACGTATGTTTGGATTGCATGGCCGATATCGCCAACTCGAGCGCCAACTTGGGCTTGTTCGATTCCTAGGTAAAGTGCTTTATGGGTTACATCCATTAAATGCTTCACATCGTCTGGAATTTCACCAACTGCATAAGTCCAAGCAGAATCAGCCAGTGCGCCGTGGTAATTCACGACCATATCTACGGTAATAATGTCGCCTTGGTTTAGCTTTTGTTTGCGCGGGAAGCCGTGACAAATTTCGTCATTGATACTTGCACAAATAGCATATTCGTATCCTTCAAAGCCTTTTTGCTCTGGAGTTGCGCCATTTTTACGTAAAAATTCTTCTGTAAAAACTTCTAAATCCCAGCTAGTAATGCCAGGTTTAATGATTTTTTTTAGTTCTTTATGCGTATCGGCAAGGATTTTCCCTGCTGCTTTCATCTCATCGATTTCGCGTCTTGACTTGAGTGTAATCATTTTTTATTCCCTCCTAAAATTTCCGCTATTTCCTATTATAGCTCGAAAACCGCTAGAAATAAAGTAATCTGGAAAAAAGGTTGCAGTTTTTCTGAAGACATTTATAATAGAATGTATCAGTTAAAAAAATGGTGGGCTCGTTTGTGCCATTTTAAACAATAAAAAATTCAGAAAATGGTGATGCAAAATGACAAAAGTGATGATCGTTTATGCCAGCATGACTGGTAATACACAAGAAATTGCCGACATTTTAGGTGAAGAATTAGAAAAATACGATATCGAAGTAGAAATTGAAGAATGTATTTCCGTTGATCCTGCAGATTTACTCGAATATGATGGCGCGTTAATCGGCGGCTATACTTACGATGATGGTCAGCTTCCTGATGAATTCGTTGATTTTTATGAAGATATGGCGGACGTTGATTTTAGCGGCAAGGTGTGCGCTTCTTTCGGTTCTGGCGATACTTTTTACGATGAGTATTGTTTAACCGTTGATTTAATCGAAACTCGTCTAAAAGAACAAGGCGCGACTGTTCCTGTTGCAGGGCTTAAAGTTGACCTTGATCCTGACGAAGAAGATGTGGTTCGCGCTGAAAGTTACGCTAAAACATTTGTTGATGTATTAAAAGGTTAATTATAAAGCAAGCGTCCAGTTGGGTGCTTGCTTTTTTATTTTACGAAAATAGCGAAAAATGGCGCTTCGTGGTTGCTTTACCTTATTAATTGAGATACAATTCTCGTATTGAATAAAAAGATTGGAGTGATTAATTATGACAGTATTTAGTGAAAAGTTAGAAAAATATGCAGAATTGATTATTAAAGTTGGAGTAAACGTCCAACCTGAACAGAAAGTAGTAATTATGGCTCCAGTTGACGCGGCTCCGCTTGTTCGTCTAATTTCCAAATACGCTTTTGAAGTTGGCGCTGAGGATGTTATTATGGATTGGCGCGATGAAGAACTAGGCGCATTACGCTACAAAAATGCCCCACTACGCGTTTTTGAAAGTGCTCCGGTTCACCGTGTAGCAGAAAAAACAGAGCTTGCTAAAGAAGGCGCTTGTTTTATTTCCATCACTTCCGAAGATCCGGATTTGCTAAACGGTGTAGATAGCAACAAAATTGCGACTTTCCAAAAAACAATGGGTGGCGCAATGAGTGAATTCCGCGAGTTAATGCAAGCCAACGTAGTAAGTTGGACAGTTGTTGCAGCTGCTTCACAAGGCTGGGCAGCAAAAGTATTCCCAGATTTAACTCCAGAAGAACAAATGGAAACACTTTGGGAAGCTATTTTTGAAACAACTCGTATCAATACCGAAAACCCGGTAGAAACTTGGAAAAATCACGATCAAACACTAGCTGCAAAAGCAGATAGTTTAAATGAAAAACAATTTACTTCCTTACATTATACAGCTCCTGGAACAGATCTTACAATTGGTCTTCCAAAAAACCATCTTTGGGTTGGCGCTGGTAGTAAGAATAAAAAAGGACATGAATTTATGGCCAATATGCCGACAGAAGAAGTTTTCTGTTGTGCGGATAAACTAAAAGTGGAAGGCTATGTTTCTAGCACGAAACCTCTTAGTTATGCAGGAAATATTATCGATGACTTCAAAATCACTTTCGAAAAAGGTCGTATTGTGGGTGTAGAAGCAGCGTCCGGCGAGGAAATTTTAAAAGATTTAATCGCGACTGATGAAGGTTCTCACTACTTAGGCGAAGTGGCGCTAGTTCCAGATCCTTCCCCAATTTCCCAATCCGGCATTTTATTCTACAACACCCTATTTGACGAAAATGCTTCTAACCACTTAGCAATCGGTAGTGCGTATGCATTTAATGTTAAAGGTGGCGAAGAAATGTCTCGTGAAGAATTAGAAGCAGCTGGTGTTAACAATAGTTTAACGCACGTTGATTTCATGATTGGTTCTTCTGAAATGGACATTGATGGTGTAACCGAATCTGGTGAAGTGGTTCCTGTTTTCCGTAAAGGCGACTGGGCATTCTAATCCTTTTTAAAACTTATGCCTTTTGCGTAAAACCCTTGTAGCTTTTGGCTTTCAAGGGTTTTCGTTTGTTATTTTTTATAAAAGAGAGTGAGGTGCATTGGATGAAATTTAGTACATGGGACATCAATTTAAAAGTAAGGCTTTTTGGGGAAGCGCTACTCGATATTTCTTTTTGGATGGTCTTCCCCTTTCTAACGATTTACTTTTCGGAAAGTATTGGCCGTGAGCTAACGAGTCTCTTGCTGATTATTTCGCAAGTGCTGGCGGTTTTCACAGCTTTACTCGGCGGTTACTTTGCAGATAACTTTGGCAGAAAACGGATGATGAGTATTTCTGTTATTGGTGAAGGTTTTGGTTTTCTTGTTTTTGCAATAGGCGCGCTCCATGTGGTGGATTCGCCTTACTTAAGTTTTGCTGGTTTTGCGATTGCGAGTGTTTTTATGGCGTTTTATCAGCCGGCAAGCCAAGCGATGATCGCAGACGTAGTGCCACCGGAACATCGGACACATATTTATTCGGTTTTCTATATGATGATTAATATTGCTGTTGTTATTGGTCCAATTCTAGGTTCGGTATTATTTTATAATTTCACGACGGAAACCTTACTTGCGATTGTTTGCGCGGATTTACTACTACTCTTCTTACTACAAAAATTTGGTCACGAAACGGCCCCACTTTTAGTTAATCCTGATTTACAGAAAGAAACGGTTCGAAAAAGTATGGGCGCTGTTTTAGTAGAGCAGCTCAAAAACTATAAAATTATTTTTAAAGATAAAATTTTCTTCTTATATATTATTGCTGGGATTATTGTTTCTCAGTCATTTATGCAACTGGATTTACTTTTCCCGCTATATATTAAAGAAGTTATCGGCGCATCTAATTTGTTTTCGCTTCATTTTACAGGTGAGCAATTGTTCGGCGTGATTGTTTCCATCAATGGATTCTTTGTTGCCGCGCTTACAGTGGTCGTTACTCGCTGGATGAGCCATTTTAGAGAAAAATTTGTCTTTATGAACTCTTCTTTTCTTTACGCGATTGCGATATTTTTATTCGGGATTGCAACGGGACCTTGGGGAGCGATTTGCGCGATTATTCTCTTTAGCTTTGCGGAACTAATGACGGTCGGTTTGCAACAAACATTTGTATCTCAGTTAGCGCCAGAAGATAAGCGAGCAATGTATTTCTCTGCTGCTGGGCTGCGTTATACACTTGGTAAAGTGATTGCGCCACTTGCGATTACACTCTCGACTTTAATTGGCTATACGGGAACATTTGTGATTATCGGTATTTTAGCACTCATTAGCGGGTTAATTTACTACTATATGTACTCCGAATTTGAAAAACAACGGCAAATTTCATAACGAAAAACGGCTATCTATTGACGGATAGTCGTTTTTGTTTTGATTACGTTTTTTACGATTTATTTACGAAAAGCTGAAATTCCTTGTCATTACCCCATTTTAAATTACCTTTTCATGTCATCCATGTTTAAAGAATGCTTATAAGGTGAAAAAAGTCTATACTGTTAGTTATACACCTAGAATTTACTCGCTATTTTTAATAGAAAGTTAGGTGTGAGAATGTTTGGAACAACAACTCTTGGAATTGATTTAGGTACTGCAAATATTTTAGTTTACAGTAAAGAAAAAGGCATTATTTTGAATGAACCATCTGTGGTCGCGTTAAATACGCATGACGGCACGGTTCTCGCGATTGGTCAGGAAGCAAAAGAGATGATTGGCAAAACGCCAGCCTCGATTTCTGCTGTAAGACCGATGAAAGATGGCGTTATTGCTGACTTTGATTTAACGAGTGGCCTTCTTCGTGAGATTATGCGTCGAATTTCGATTAGCGGGGTGAAAAAGCCCAATGTGGTTGTTTGTACGCCAACCGGAGCTACTTCAGTCGAACGCCGCGCTATTTCTGATGCGGTAAGATCAACTGGCGCTCGTTCGGTTGTTTTAATTGAAGAGCCTGTCGCTGCTGCTATCGGTGCTGATTTGCCGGTTGCTGAACCTGTCGCAAATGTCATTGTCGATATCGGCGGTGGTACGAGTGAGATTGCGATTATTTCTTACGGTGGTGTCGTTTCAAGCACATCGATTCGAACTGGTGGCGATCATATGGATGAAGAAATCATTCAATACATCCGTAAAAACTACAACCTTCTAATCGGCCAATCAACCGCTGAACGAATTAAAATGGAACTTGGCTACGCGCCGATTGAACATGTACCGCAAACAACCGATATTCGGGGTCGCGATTTACTCACTGGATTGCCAAAAACAATTCAAATAAGCTCGGTAGAAATTCAAAGTGCCTTATCAGAAACGCTAATGCGCATTCTGGAAGCGATTCGAAATACACTTGAGTTATGTCCACCAGAATTAAGTGGTGATATTGTTGACCGAGGTATTATTTTAAGTGGTGGCGGTTCCCTTCTACAAGGTTTCCGTGACTGGCTTGTACAAGAAATCGATGTCCCTGTACATATGGCTCCAAGTCCTTTGGAATCTGTTGCAATCGGCACAGGTAGATCCCTCGTTTTTGCAGATAAATTAGCTAAAAATTAAACATCCGAAGCATTTGGATTACGACGTTTGTCGCAAATCCAAATGCTTCTTTAACTTGCTGAAAACACTTATTTCTGGTAGAATTACATCTGTTGTCTGTACAAAAATTTTATACAAGTCCCCTTAGTAAAATGGATATTACGAGACCCTCCTAAGGTTTAAGTGCAGGTTCGATTCCTGCAGGGGACATTAGAAAACTTGCGCCGAAATTTTTTATTTATGAAAATTTCGTTTTTTTGTATTATGGTATCACTTTTTCTAGGGAGAGAAGACAATCGATTGATATTTATGGCATGCTTATTACACAATTAATTAGCCGCTTAAGTAACTATTATTGATTTCCTTCTACCATAATCATATCGTAGTAATCTAATTGTTCTTTATTCCAAAAAATAAAGGACTCATAAAAGGGTATTTCTTTATTTACAGCATTTGGTAAAACCTCGAAAGTCAATATATCCAGTAATTTTTGCCAATCCTTCTTACTCAATAAATTATCAAAGCATACATCAAGCTCATGCTGTAATTCAAGAGTAATGGGGTCTATTAAGGGAAATAGCTGTTTTAAATAAGGTACAAGTAATTTTGTGTAATCCGTTTGATGAATTCTAAGAAACTCAGTATTTGTTTCTTCATAAAAATCATAAATAAAATCGTAATCTTCCTCTTTGCAAGGCATAAAATCTAATACCACTGATTCGTTTAAACTACTATAACATCGAATTATTTTTATATTTAGACTCATTCTCCCACCTCCTTATCCACATCAATAAATAGCTCATGATTTAAGTAATCTCCAAAGAGTTCCCTTGTACGTTTTTGACTAAATCCATCTTTACAACGCCAAGAGTGATAATAAGAACAGATTATAACTTAAATATATAACAAACCCCTCCTAAGGGCTAGTTCGTGGTTTGATTCCGCGCATGGGCGTCATAAAAAAGCTGAAAACACTTGAGTAATTCAAGGTTTTCGGCTTTTTTCAAACTTTATTATTCAGATATAAAACGTTTCATCTTTTTTCTTTGCTGAAAATTTTAGCGTGAAGTCTTCATTCGCTGAAAATGATCTTGAGGCAATTTTCACCCTCGTAAAGTCACAGCTATTATTTCTTAATGCAGACTTAATCGCTTTGATTCCAGTTTCTTCATCGACGACTACACAAAATACATTTAAAGCAAATTGCTTCGTTGGATTCGCGGTTTGTCCCATGTCAAAACCGTCAACAAGTCCTAAACCTTTCCAACCTAAATCACTATTTAAGACGTCTGTGACTCTATCTTTCAGCCAAATATCACGTTTCGTTCCATTTAAACTTTTCAGTGGATATTGTACGACAATCCAACATTTTTCTTCTTCTGGAAACTCGCTATAGCCTTGAGGAACAAAGCGATTAAGAAATGCTTCTTTGAAAGCCGCTTCATCTTGATAGTTTTCCAAGTAATTAGCGTCTTTTTCCGTTTGACCTACTTTACCTATTTTTCCGTAATGGATGGTTGCTTCCTTATCATGGAGCCAATATTCTGCGTAGGAAATTCCGGTTGATTCTTTTTTATATAGTTTTAGCATGTTTTCACCTCGTGATGTTTAGTTTTATGAGCAGAATTGGGCTTTTTCCTCTTAAGTTTATCTCATTATCACAGATATTCCAAGAGGTTCCTATTTTTCTCAATCATTTCCTTATTGCATATAAAATCCAATTCCCCTTCTCTTGCACCTCTACCTCCCTAAAACCAATCTCTTTTAAAAGTGCTGTTAGCGAAGCCGTTGTTTTATATTCATCCATATGGTAATCAATTTTATCTTTTTCCGATGATAGTATGAAAATCCCTTCTTTTGACATCACCCGATAGATTTCTTCAAAGCCCTTTTGAGGATTATCCCAGTACATATGGGTTTGTATAGCATAGACTACATCGAAAAAATCTGCTTGGTAACTCATTGCAGCAACATCTTGGATAGATAGTTTTACTTTTCCGGCATTTACTGCTTTTTTGTTTACATTCGTGGCTGTTTTATAGGACTCTTCTGAAATATCCACTCCGTAAATAGTTATATTTTTATTTAATTCGACAAGATTTTTAACATTGGAGCCGCCGCCGTAACCAATATCTAATACATTAGTACGCTCGTTCATTTCTGTATTACTAATTGTCCACTTACTCAAATCTGTAAAGTAAGAAGACCATATTTTCGTAGTGATTTCACCAATAATTCCACGCGGATTAGCCGCTTGTTCGCTTAAATAGTCAATTAGTGGTTTATATAAAATAAAACTCATCCCCAGTATACCTCCCAAAATGATTAAAGTTATTTTCTTTCTTTTTGTCATTTTTATCATAATCAAAGTCCTTTCACGGGCATCTTAGTTTTGAAATAACGATAACTATATTTCAAAACTATTGTATGATAAGTTTGTTGTCCAAGTCAAGAACTTTTGAAATTAATAGCTTTATATTTCAAAATAAAAGTTTTTATGTTATATTATGCTAAAGATAAAAAATTAGCCTTTGGGAAGTGTTTAGGATATGAATAATTATGAAAAAAGAACGCAAAAAAAGAAGCTGGCGATTATTCAAGCAGCTCTTACTTTATTTGGAAAACAAGGCTTTTCTGATGTAAGTATTAAAGACATTGCGGCTCTCGCTGATGTTTCACAAGTTTCCATTTATAATTATTTTGGAAGTAAAGAAGCGCTCGTTGGTGAATGCGCGAGAATTATTATGCAAGATACGATTGCTTTAGCAGAAGAAATTTTGGCATCTGAGGGAACATTTACACAAAAATTAGAGCAAGCTATCCAGCTTTGTAATGCTGAAATCAATCTTTCTTTAAGTAAATATATATCCAAAGAAGCTAGTAAAGATCAGCAATTTTTAATGCTTTTAGTAAATAATATTAATTCGCTAAAAAAAGAAATTTATATGAAATACGTCACTGCCGGAAAAAAAGAAAAAGTCATAGATAACGCCATTTCGGATGAAGTGATTCAACTCTTTATTGATGCGATTAATGGTTTAGGTCATACGGTGCCAGAAGAAAAGCTTGAGGAAAAACAAGCGGAGATAATTCAGTTGTTTTTGTATGGGCTGATTGGGAAAGCTCAGAAATAACATTGATCTACTATTTTATAGCAAAAAAAGCCTGCAATCCATATTTATAAATGGATTACAGGCTTTTTATTACTTCTTCTTCTCAACCAATCTAAAATGTTGCCACGGTAGGATAGTATCTAATAAATAGCGCTCTTCTGGAACAATTCGAGCAACGATATTGGTGTTGCCGGAGTTTTCCATTTCTTGGAGCGCTACTTGCATTTCGCCTTTGTAGCGTTCATAGCCATTGTTGTCGATTGTTACATCGCCTTTTACAATGGTATTTGTGTCGTGCGCAGGGAAATCGTGTTGTTTGAAATTAACACGTGTCATAGTCGAACGTAGCACGTACTCGGAAGCATCGCCACGGTTGAAATGTTTTTGTGTTAAAACGATTTCTTTTTCTACGTCTGTTGCGCCATCTAAAAATTCAACGGCTAATTGTAGTTCATTACGGTTTAATTCGCTTAAAGCGCGCAATTCGTCTTCTGAAGCAAACATATTTCCCACGATGACATCATCAATTAAACCTGTGTTCCATAAATCTTTTGCTTGCACTGTAATATCTTCGCCGCGATGTTCTTCCATTGTTGGAAGTCCGCCATCTACAACAAACCATGGGCCAAATTCGCCACTGTTAGAAGAAACGAATGCTGCAGTACGTAAGTTTAAATCTTTGAATTGTTTACTTGTACGTAAGAAATGTTCTCTGGAAAGACCAGTATATTTTCTTGGGTAGAAGTTGTGACAACCAATGATATTGCCAACGTTTGCTTGGTAAGATAAAATATTTTCCACGTAACGAGTACCATTACTGATATTTAGCTCGATTTTTAAGTCCGTATCGTCAAACGACATCGCTGCCTCTTCGGAACCAGAGAAACCTAAATCAAGGCGTAAACCAGCTAGGCCAAGCTCTTTAAAACGATCTAATTCTTTATAAGTGATATTTAACGATTCAAATACAGTCGGGTCAACATCAGCAATAACGTCAAATCCTAATTCTTTTGCGCGTTTGCAAATTGTTTCTAATTTAGCAAATTCCGCTTCGTCATTAGCAGAAATCAAACAAGTGAAAATACGGCTAAAACCATATTTTGCAGCTGTTTCAATGTATTCTAACGATTCTTCAAGTGCTACATGTTGCGGAAATACGGATATTCCTAATTTTCTCATTTAAATCATCCCTTCAAAAGCTTATTTAGAGCGGTATAAATCAATAATTTCTTTGGCTAAATCTTTAAAAGTAATAGCATTCATTAAGTGATCTTGCGCGTGAACTAGTAGTAAAGATACTTCTGCTTTTTCGCCGCGTGCTTCCCCTTGAATTAATGATGTTTGTGAATGATGCGCTTCAAGTAGTGCCGCTTCTGCACTTTTGATTTGCTCATCTGCCGCGTCAAAATCCCCTTTTTTTGCCGCTTCGATTGCTAGCATTGCGTCACTTTTAGCGTTTCCCCCGTGTACGATTAATTGCATAATTGTTTGTTCTAATTCCATTGTTTACACATCCTTTTTCATTTATCGAACTTGTGTTTATTTCCTCTTCAAGCAGTCTCGAACTCGAGATTATTTCTCAATCATTGCTAGTGCATCATTTAGCACTTTTTCGCCGTCCATTGTTCCGTAGTCAATCCCGTTAATGATTGCAACTGGAATACCTAATGGGTCCAGTACTCGTTTCAAATTCTTCTCTAAAAAGCGAACTTGCGGTGCGAGTAATACAACGTCTACATTACCTTTGTATTTATCAAAATCTGCTTCTGCAACTGCGATTACAGTGGCTTCTACTTGATTTTTTTCGATAGCTTCTGTCATTTTTTTAACGAGTAGACTTGTGGACATACCGGCCGAACAAACTAACATGATGTTATTCATTAATTTAACCTCCTAGTTTGAAAAGCTGCACGCATATATAATATGCAAGATATGTGCCAACTTTTCTAGTTATTCATCGCTTATATGCGAACTTTCTTACTTACACAATAAAAAAACCAAGTGTGTAAGATAATACACACTTGGTAGATTCCGTTTTCTTAGTTTTCTTCCACCTGGTTGGAGAGCATCATCTGTGTTAAATATGCGATTTCTGATTGAGGTATTACGATGTCGTACTCTATTTCCACATTTTCCATCATTTGTTGCGTGATTTGCATTTCTACCATGTGGTTTTTAGCAAACTCATTTAAATCTGGGAATTCTCTATCTACAGCACCAAGTTTTACGCGCTCGATAAGGAAGGCCAAATGAAGAATCATGCCGATATCTACACCCGATTCCAGTATTACGTTGAGCTGCAATTGCAATTCAGAAATCACTTTTCGTAAAAAGTAAACGAGTTGCTCCGCAGAACTTACAGCTTGTAAATTGCCTTCTAATGAAGCGATTAATTTTTCATATGGCACTTCATCATTTAAAATTCTGGAAATGACTTCTAAACCGCCATCCGATAAAACTTCCAGCGCGCTAAAGAATGGAATATCGCGGTATTCAAAGGCTACGGAACCCATGATTGCTAGAATATTATATTCTTCCATCAGTTGATCAATTCGTTCGCGGAAAGCTTCTTTATGCAAGAATTGTAGCACGATAATTTCGATTTTCGTCTCGTCGATAATTGGTGCAACGACTTTACGGAGTTGCTCGGCTACCCCTTCTCCCGTGAAACAAGTGAAAATAACCGCATTTTTTACTGGTTTTGCTCGTAAAACGTGTGCTTTATATTTATTTTCAAATAATTGCTCACAACTTTGATAAATATCTTCTAAACCACGGCCCAATGAGGCTTTACGCATCGCTTCTAATACAACTGGGGTACTTACCATCGTCACCGTTTTTGTGCGAATCCCCAGTTCTTCTGTTAACATATTCCCAAAAGAAGTGAGTGATCCCATGTCGGAAAGGATGAGTACGCCTTTGACTGGATTTAATTTGATTACGGTTTGTTTTAGTTTTTCGTACATCGCTTTTACTTCGACGGTAAGTGGCATATCGAGCGCAATTCCGCTTTCGATGCTGAGTAGTTCTTGCACTGTTTCTACCATACTTGTTGCCGTTGAGCGTCCGTGCATCATGACGATTACTTCAACTTGATTTTCTTGTGCAAGCGAGGTATCCACTACTTCTTCCGTCAAGAACATCGTCAAAAAGCCAATTTCATCAAAAGGAATTTCGATGCTTAATTCTTGTTCAATTAGCGCGGATAAATCAATCGCTACTTGGAATTCTTTCGGGTATTTTTTGCGGATATTATTTAAATCTGGGTGAATAATATGTTTTTGTTCACGCACTCGTTCAATCGTGCTTTGTAAATGTAGCGAAAAGGCAAATTTCATTTTTTCATTGTATTTGCGATTTAATTTTTCTTCCGCCATGGCATATACTTTTTCGGTTAATTCCCAAACAGCTGGCGCGATAATTTCTTTGGCTGTTTGGTGGGTTGGCAGTTGGACCATGTAGTCGTGGAAATATTGGTCCACATCAACGTAAAGCGCTTCTTCTAGCTCGCTTTGATCCTTCCCTTCTTTCATCAGCCGGTCCGCTTTTTCTTGGATGGCATGGTAAACATCATGCACATCTTCCATATCCACCAAAGCATCACTTGTATCAACGAATTTAAAAATGGATTTATCTACATCAATTAAACGATTTAGTTTTTCTGGTTCGTCTTTTAAGTGCAGTAAACCTTTTTGGACGTGAATGGGTAAATCATCTTGCTCGATTAAAATATAATTGGCTGTTTTGGTTTTATAATGCAAAAAGGCTTTGGCACAGGCCAGTTTTAGGTCTCTTTGCAGTTGACCAACGTTAGCGCTTGCATGATAAAGTAAAAAGGCAATCAGTGCTTTTCTATGTACGCGAATCGATTGATGTAGTCTGGTCGCTTCTTGGTTTAAGAAAAATTCTACTAATTGATAACGTTCTTCCAAGTTTCGTTCTGCTAGGGATGGCAATGTAATCGTCATCGGGATACGTCTTGTGAACGTTTCTAACAGAAAATTATCTGGTGATTCTGTTGTGGCACCGATAATTTGGACTTGCGCATGATGCACATTCGCACTTTCTCCGAGTGGACGGAATTCCCCTTTATCAATAAATGTAAAGAGCATTTCTTGTCCTTCTGGAGGTAAGCGGTGAATTTCATCAAGGAATAATATCCCGCCATCTGCTTTTTTCAGCAAGCCTTCGCGCGTTTCTTCCGCTCCCGTGTATGCTCCTTTAATCACCCCAAAAATATGGCCAAATAAAAGCTGTGGATTTTGTGCGTAATCAGCACAGTTAAACGAAACAAAAGGTGCATCAGCTGGAATGGTTTCTGATTCCTTAGCAAATTGATACATACATTCGGCAAAAAGTGATTTCCCTGTCCCAGTACGACCTAAAATCAAGCTATGAAGCCCATTTGGTGGATATAAAATCGCGGCTTTTGCTTGTTGGATACTTACTTTTAAACTATCTTCCGAGCCAATTAATCGTCCAAAAGCAGATTCTTGCAAGTTCCCTGCTGGTTCAGTTGCCCGTTCGGTCGTTTTGATAGCTTGATAAAATACCGGTTTCCCAGGAAGTTTGTCTATTTTTTGTTCTTTAAAAAGATCATTTAGATAACGACTAGCGTTCGCTCGGTCCATTTGAAGCAATTCTGCGACATCTGCTGCAGATACTTTTTCTTCTTTTGCGTTTAGAAGTTGGAGGACTTCTTCTTTTCTACTAGACATCTACTCTACTCCTTTTTGAAACTCTATGTTTCCATTATACCTTTTTAAATGGCATCCTCGCAACGATAAAAATTAACTAACAAAAAAGCGCGAATGCTTTCCTTTCTATCAAGAGAGAAAAACATTCCACGCAGCTTATGATTTTTTAAAATTGTTTTGTTTTTTGTTGAATTTATTTGGTTTGTTAGTACGTGCTGGTTTCGCTGCATTAGTAGGTTTTTCTTTACGTCCTCCAGCAGTTCCACTTGGTTTATCTTTGCGGAACGGTTTTTTCGTGTCCTCTTTTTTGCTTTTTTGCACTTGTTTTGGTGGTCTTGCTGCTTTTTTGGCAATTTTATTTTCAGGGACAGCGCCGTCAAGCAGTTTTCCTTGGTAGAAGCGCACTTGTTTCCCTTTAATATTGTGGATGGTTAGGTATTGTTTTAATGTTCTTATTTCGCGCGGGTTGGCAAGAGTAATAACGGTACCTGATTTGCCCATTCGTCCAGTACGACCTGAACGGTGGGTATATTCTTTTTCGCTTGCTGCTAGATCATAGTGAATCACGTATGGTAAATCCTCAATATCAAGGCCACGAGCCGCAACATCTGTCACGATTAAATAAGTTAAAGTACCTTTTTTAAAGTCGTCGAGATATTTTTTGCGTTTTTCTTTACGAATTTCGCCGTGTATTCCGGCTGCTTTTACTTTATCGTAATGCAGTTTTTCAAGCAAAATTTCCATTCGTGGTTTGTCTTTCACAAAAACAAGGCCGCGCATATCTTTAATATGGGAAATTCGGCGTAATAAGGTTGCTTTGTCGCGTGATTCAACGTCCATGTATAAATGTTCTACATTCGTTAACTCTTCTGGTTTCGCTGTCACTTCTAGCATCACTGGTGTATTTTCCGTTTGTGCGAAAAACGCTTCTGGATTTTCAAGTTTTGTTGCAGATACAAGCGTTAATTGGCGATCGCGAACGGCACTTTCGACAATTTCAAGTGTACTTTTAAAATTTTCTTGGCGAAGCAGTTGGTCACATTCGTCCAAAGTAATCGTTTTGATTTCATGCATTTTAATTTTCTTTTGTTTGATTAGCTCAAGTGCGCGGCCTGGAGAGGCTACAATAATTTGTGGTTTTTTCTTTAATTTTTCGATTTGCCGTTTGACATTGGCTCCCCCGATTAAAGATATCACCGTCAATTCATCGCTTGGTAACCATGAGCGGATAACTTCCGTGATTTGCATAACTAATTCATGTGATGGCGCTAAAACAAGCCATTGTGTTTTTGGAATTGCTTCTATTTTTTCAAGGGTTGGCAGTGAATAAGCTACCGTTTTCCCCGTTCCAGTTGGTGACACTGCGAGTACATCTGCCCCGTCTTTGATTGGTTGATACATCGCGCTTTGAATCTCTGTTGGCGTTTCATAACCATGTTCTTTCCATTTTTCCGCCCAAAAGCTTGGGATATTTGATTCTGTCATGACCCGACTCCTTTATTAGTTCTTCTCTGTATCATACCATGCTTACTGCAAGTCTGCACTTTTATTTAGGATTTTTGTTGCTATAAATAAAAAAACTAGGAGTCAGCACGCGTGCCTCTTCCTAGCTTTTGAAAAATTATTTTTCCGCGTCAAACCAAATATCGTTTTGGTGACGTAGTTCGTTGGAGACACGTAATACTTTTAAACTTAAGTCAGCTAAGTATTCGTATGTATCTCGGTCGCTATGTTCGATAATTCTTGCAAACTCAGCTGCTTCAAATTGCATATCATTGGTAACTGTTTCACCAGCGAGTTCCGTTTCTTCTTTTGTTGCATTGTCGTAAAAAGTAATATGTTCAATTCCGGTAAGGGGATCCACGATTAGAGTTCCTTTTTGACCGTAAATTTCGCTTGGTAAGAAGGATTGGGAATTTTTTCCTTGAATGATTGTAACGTTGAATGTTGGGTATTCAAGAATGATTGGGCCAAGTCCATCTACGCCTGTTGGTAATTTAGTCGCGAAATAGGTCGCTTTGACGGGTTCACCGAATAAGGTAATCGCCGAGTAAAGCGGATATACTCCTAAATCTACAATGGAACCGCCAGAGAATTTTAAGGAGAAGATGTTTGGTTCTTCGCCGTTTAAAACTTGATCATATCTGGAGGAATATTTCATGTATGCAAGTGTTGCACCGTGGATGGTTCCCACTTTGTCGATGCTTTCTTGTAGACGTTTGAAGTTTGGTTCTTGGATGTGGCGAGCTGCTTCAAATAAAAAGACATTGTTTTCGCGAGCAATTTGGTGCGCATGCTCTAATTCTGCTACTGTGGAAAAAATTGGTTTTTCGACAATCACATGTTTTTTATTTTTCAGTAAGCTGACCGCGTGCTGATAATGAAGTGCATTAGGAGAAGCAATATAGACAGCATCACAAGCGTCTGATTGCCCCATTTCTTCAATATCGGTGAAGTAAGTCAACGCTCCATATTTTTCTCCAAATGCGCGTGCTTTTTCTTCTGTGCGCGAGTATACCGCCGTAAGATTCCATTCACCAGAATTAATTGCGCCTTCCATAAATGCGTCTGTAATCCAGTTCGTACCCATAATTCCAAGTTTCATTAGCCGACAACTCCTTTGATTTTATTTTAAGTATACCTTAAAACAAGGAAAAAAGCGTACTAATTGTTTGAAACAGATGGACCACTGATTCTAGTTGTATAGATTATTTCATTTTCGGCTTTTCCACCTTCGAGCAGCTCGACAAGTTTGTCAGCAGCCACTGCGCCCCATTTGTACTTCGAATATTCGATAGTCGCAAGGCGTGGCACTAAATACTCACTAATATCGGTATTATCAAAGCCGATAATTCGGACGTCTTTGCCGATTTCCAACTCTGTGCTCGCGAAATAACGATACATACCGATAGCCATATTATCATTTAAAGCGAATACGGACACGGGAGCTTTCCAATTTTTAGCGATAATCGCTGCTGCTTTTTCGCCGCTTTGTTCGGAAAAGTCGCCTTCGATAATATGCACTTTTTTATCACCAGAGCGGGCAAGTTCTTGTTTGGCCGTTTCGAGTCTAACTCTTGCATCGTACGAATCATCCGGACCGGTAATCACATAAAAATCACCTTTAAAATTAGTAGATAAATAATCAATTGCGAGTGTTGCCCCACCTTTATTATCTAGTAAAACTTGGCTCACATTTTCATGCGTAAGTTCCCGGTCGAGCACGACTAATTTATGGCCACGATTAGCATAATTAATAATTTCGCTCGACGGGAAATTCGCATCTAAAATAATAGCGCCATCAATCATTTTTTCGGGTAAAAATCGGTGTGTTTTCGTGCCACTGCAAGCGATGAGTTCATATCCGTGTTTATAGAGCGTTTGCGTTAAACCTTCTAGTAAAGTCCCGTAAAAAATCCCGCCGTAGTTCGTTAAATAGACGCCGATAATTTTTGTTTCTCTCGTTTTTAACGTTCGTGCTGCCATATTGGGAATATAATTCAATTCATTTGCGATGGTCATAATTCGTTTTCGCGTTTTTTCGGTCACTTTCGGGCTGCCATTAAGCGCGTAGGATACTGTTGAAATGGAAACCCCTGCCTTTTTCGCGATATCTTTAATTCCTACCACGTGAATCGCATCCTTTTCTGTTTTCTTTTATTATACACAAAACAACCTTACAGACGGTTATTTTTTTGAAATTTAATCGTGATTTGTGAACATTTTGTTGTTAAGCTCTTTTTCGGTAAAACGAGCGCTCCTGTACGGTATGCATTCGCTTCATTTTCAATAGGTTGTTTTTCGCCGTTCACCAAAATCCCGGCCTCATCTGCGCTTTCAAACGTGATATCTAGCGGGTAATTATCCAGTTCGATGTGGCATTCTAGCCCATCTAAATCTACTGGCAAAATCGGATCGAAAATGAGCGCTTGTTCTGTTTGGCGAATACCAAGAACCGAACTAATTAACTGATGTAAGTATATTCCTGGACCGCTCGAATAAATCCGCCAGCCGCCTTTCACAGGAATAGTCCCTTCTTTCACGCGACCGAACTCATTTTGTGCCTGATAACGATCTAAAAATGCGGCATCAGAACTACTGAAATACGTATTACTTTGGCGTAGCGCCGCGTTTGGTACGACTTCTTTAATATTGATTGGATTAATGATATCAAGCATATGCCAAGCCGAACTGTCGCCAACTTTTGCAAGTGCTTCGATATAGCGAATATGCGCATGGACGTATTGCAAACCAACTTCTCTGCCAAAATTTGCCGCTTGCTCGGCCCGTTTGAAATGCGTACTTACACCACCCGCATAATGCGCCGGTTCACTCATTAAACGCACACCATCCGGGTGAAGTAGATGTTCATCGATAATGTGAAAATTACGACTTGCTTGTTTTTTATCAACGAGCTCAGCAATCACGCTTCTTGTTAGTGGAATTAAGCGATACTTAATATTGGTTTCTTTATCGTCCGGATGAATCATCCAAACCGGCTCTTTTCCTTCTTCTAAATAAAGGAAGCCTGGAATGACATCGGTATTACCAGTCATATATTTAGTGAAATCCGCTTGAACACGTTTGGCTAATTCGCTATATTTGTCACCAACTGGTAAAAATGTGGCTAATCGTTTAAATGTTTGATAGGTTAGTGCCACTGTCCAACTGGAAACCATATTTTTCTTCAATTGCGCATTTGCAGGTTGAAGCGTATCGTCCCAGTCGCCATCACCGTAGTTAGAAAGCGCCGTTCCTTTCATAAAGCGGGCTTCGATTGTTTGTACAGCTAATTCAATATGCTCTAACAGCGTCCCTTTTTCAGTTGTGAATGTTTTCGATTCACGGTCAACAAATGGAATCGCTTCTTCGAGTATGCCCGTGTCCCCGCTCATTTCCAAATAATCACCAATAATTTTCAGCGGCCAAACAATCACATCGCCGTGACTTTCTTCTTGTTGAATTGATGTATATTTATCAAACATAAACCACTGCGGCCAGTCGCCAGTATCTCGGTATTGATGCGAAAAGATCGTTAACACTAGTTTGCGTAAAACAGCTTTGTTGCCAGTCGCAAGGAAAAATTCAAATGGTCCTTGGCTTACGTCACGGGTTCCCCAAGCTGCCCCACTATACTGTTCTAAACCGTGCGGCGATGCGTAATGAACGAGCATTTGGTGCGCATACCAATACACCGTTAAATTTAGTTTTTCCGCCGTTGTACTTTGATGGTTTAAATGGAATTGGGCGGTTAATTCGTCATAGCTCGCGCGAATTTCTTTGGTGGCTGCTTCTAAATCTTGGTCCTTCTCTGCAAACTCCTCTGTTAGTTTTGCTTGGACGTGAAAAGTTGCGCTATCTGCCGGTTCAAATACGAAAACGTCTAATCCAGCTGTCCCCGCATAATCTTTCGCAAAATAACTTTCGTCGGTGATGTCGTTATAACTACCATCCACGCGGAATTGAAGTGCCGGGTAAGTAGCTAAAATCGGTGAATCTGGTGATGGGAAATAAGTGACAGCGCCAGCTTTTATTTCTTTTTTCACCGTTGTGTCGTATTCATTCGTACCCATTGTAACTTGGTTAGTTAGCACCAATTTATAAGGATGGCCTTTTTCAGAATGGACGGTGACGAATGCCTCTTTGCTTGTAGCGGTTAAGGTCGTTTTTACGGTGATTAAATCATCATTCCACTGGTAATACCAAGTCGAGTAGTTCGTGCTCGTTTCCCACACAGATGGCACGCCGAGTGGTCGTAATTCACCGTTTTGTTCGATATAAATTCTTACACCGCTTGTTTGCAAAATGTTCAACGGATTGCGCGCATGGCTGTTCCATTTATTCATGTTCGTGTTACCAGCAACCAATTGCGATAAAAACGCACCGTACATGTAGGTGGTCGCCGAAAGAGTTGCCTCCGGGTTTAAAACATCCACTTTATCTAACAAAATGCTGCCATGTGGGCGTTCTAATTTGGCTTCTTTTTCACGCGTCACAACATGTGCATAGCTTGGCGTGAAAAAGGATAGCAGTGCGCCGTTTTGTTCTTCCTCTTGAATTCGGTCTGGGAAGTTCGCTTGTAGCCATTTTTCGGAAATTGGTTCGCCAGTAATGGCTGAACCGATATTTTTGTCGCGAATCGCTTTTTTACTCGGCTGATAGGCTTGAGCCGGAATGCTCGCTTTTATTTCAGCGATATTTCCGATCGGTGCTCCAGATGCTTTTGGTTGATTTTCAGTTGCATAGCCGTAAAAAGTGGTTTCTGCGTGACCTGAAAATGCTTCTGTTTGTAAGGAAATTTGCGCGAATTCATATTGGTATACGCGGTTTGGTAGTGATTTTTGCGCGAGTGCTGCTAGTTCACTCGTAATTTTATAATTGGTGCCATACATATCGAAACCATCTGTTGCATAGCCAATAATGTTCGTCAATGCGCCGATTTGGACTGCCGGAAAGCGATTGTTTTGCGGTTGATTTTGGCGAGCTTGAATCGTGAAACCAGTCGCGCCTTCTGTCACATGATAATCAATGTATTGCGACATATACGCTTCATTCGTCCGCACTGCCGCTTGTTCCGCAAGGCCTAAGTCTTGTAAATACACAAGATCAAAAGTTCCTGCGCCGTCCACTGTTACATCATAAAACCAGCCACGCGAATGAAATTGCATTTGCACCGTGTATTCGAACGGACCAACTCCCCCGCGATATTCAACACCATGCTCATTAAAACCGACTTCTGCATCTGCGGTTAAAAGCGGATAAGCCTCCACTTTATCAGCCAAATGCGCTCGTACATAAATTTGTGATAAGCGATTTTCTAACGGATTTTGAATGACTTGATTCAACATCATATCTTTTAATTTCAGCCAAGCAAGCTCCCCACTTGGATAAAATGCCGCCGACAAATCCGCTTTTTTAATTTCTTTTAATTTTGTCACAGATAGCCACCTACTTCCACTTCAAAAGCATCTACATCTTCGCTACTCGTCCCAACAAAAACGCGGTGAAGTCCCGGTTCCTGCACTTTTTCAAGTTGGTGGTTGTAGAAAGAAAATGCCTCGCTCGTTAATTCAAATGAAACTGTTTTTTCTTCGCCAGCTAAAAGCGCCACTTTTTCAAATGCTTTCAGTTCTTTGACCGGACGTGAAATGCTTGCTGTCACATCTTGCAAATACACTTGAATGACTTCTTTTCCAGCGATTTTACCCGTGTTTTTAATGGTTACTTCCACATGAAGCGACTCACCTAGAGCCAATTCTTTCGGAAGCTCCGCCGTTGTTAATTCAAATTCGCTATAACTTTTTCCGTAACCAAATGGATAAAATGGTTCATTTGGAATATCGAGATAATGCGATACGTAGCGCTCACCTTTATTTTCCGGTGTTTGTGGTCGACCAGTGCGTAAATGGTTATAGTAAACAGGAATTTGACCAGTCGTTTGCGGGAAGGACATCGCTAATTTTCCAGAAGGATTGCTTGCACCGCTTAATAAATCTGCAGTAACGCGGCCTGCTTCTGTCCCCGGGAACCATAATTCGAGAAGGGCATCACTGGCTTCTGCTAATTCTTTGACTTCTAGCGGTCTCCCATTAAACAAAGTGATAACTACCGGTTTCCCAAGCGTTTGCACAAATTTCGCCAAGTCGTATTGTGCTTCCGGCAAACGAATGGTTGCGAGACTTCCTGCTTCTCCGCCCCATTCATTTTTCTCACCTAGCGCAAGAACAACCACTTCTGCAAGGCGCACCGCTTCCTCAATCGAAGCTTTATCTTTCTCGGTAAATTCAGTATAATCCGTCGAAATAGTTGTCATCGTTTCAAATACTTCTCGTAAACCTGTTTCGACATTGATGCCATCTTTCTCTTCGCCGTATACATTCCAACCACCAAGAATATCAGGTGAGGTCGCAAGTGGACCAATTAGTGCCAATTTCGTCGTTTTAGCTAATGGAAGTAAATGATTTTTATTTTCTAATAACACGGCTGATTCCACCCCAGCAGCTCGTGCTTTCAGGCGACTTTCATCAGTTAAAATGTCGTCTGAACGATCGCTATTTTTCAAACCACGATACGGATCCTCAAAAAGTCCTAAATCATTTTTCAAATGTAACATCCGCAACACCGCTTCATCTAAAAGACTTTCAGCTAGTGTTCCTTCCTCAATCAAACCTTTCAATTCATGAATATAGCAAGTCGTCATCATTTCCAAATCAACGCCTGCTTCCATCGAAAATTGCGCTGCCTCTTTCGGATTTCTAGCAGTTCCGTGGTTAATCACTTCAGCAACCGCGCCCCAATCAGAAATAAGTACGCCGTCAAAATTCATTTCACCACGTAAAACATCGCGGTTCAGCCATTTGTTCATCGTCGCCGGAACCCCGTCCACCACATTAAATGCCGTCATGACTAATTTAGCACCTGCTTGGATTGCTGCGTTATAAGCGGCTAAATAATTTTGATATAGTTCGCGCGTAGACATATTGACCGTATTGTATTCCAGTCCAGCCTCCGCCGCCCCGTATGCCGCGAAATGTTTCACGCATGCAGCCATTCGTTCCATGTTTTCATCAAGCTTGCTCGCATCACCTTGATAACCAGCTACCATCGCTTTCCCAAGTTCACTATTTAAAAATGGATCCTCACCAGTTGATTCCATCACACGACCCCATCTCGGATCCCGTACTAAATCAAGCATTGGGGAGAAAGTGACATGATGCCCTTCTGCCGTTGCCTCGAATGCCGAAACTTCCGCCATCACACGAACCGTTTCTTGGTCAAACGAACAACCAAGTGCAAGTGGAATCGGAAAAACGGTTTTATAACCATGTATAACATCCGCCATAAACACAAGCGGAATTCCAAGTCGATTTGTTTTTAAATAAGCTTCTTGAATACCAATCATATCAAGCGCCGAACTTGATCCAAGTACCGAACCCGCATTTTCGGTTTGCGCATCCGTTAATTTCATTTCTTGAAGAAGTGGCCCTGTAAGTTCTGCATTTTTGTTTGTACCTTTAAAAAGAAAAGGGGAAAGTTGAAGACATTGGGCAATTTTTTCATCTAATGTCATTTGATTGACTAAATCTTGCACTTTTTCTTGTTTCATAGGAACCTCCTGAACACATTTTTCGAAACGTTTCTATTCAAATATAACAACAGTATAAGCGCTTTCTTTTCTTTAGTCAACCAAAAACGACATTCACATGGTTAAATGCTTCGATTTTCCAGTTTTTTCTATACTATCTCGTTTTCAAGAAAATCCATGTTCTAAAAAATTATTCACCGCAAACCATTGGTACATAAATAATCAGCCGCTATAAACAAAATTAAAATAGCAATTCACTTGAAACCGATTACATAATATACTATAATAACCTTGTCGAAACGTTTCTATAAAATATTGTGTATGTGAATTGATTTTCACAATTTGCTTCATCCCGTACGGCGCATAAGTTCCGTACAACAGTTTTTATTCTTTAACAGCTTTTAGTTAATCAAGTTGCTTTGAAAAAAACAAAAAAATGGAGGAAAAATCATGAAGAAAAAGATGTTTGTCGTTTTAGCTTTAGTGTTGTCGCTTAGTTTAGTATTAATGGCATGTGGCGGATCGAAGGACGATATGAATTCCAGCGATTCGAAAGTGTTAAATGTTTGGGCTATGGGAGATGAAGCCAAATCATTAAAAGAACTCGCACAAAAATTCACGAAAGACACTGGCATCGAAGTGAAAGTCCAAGTTATTCCTTGGGCAAATGCACATGATAAGTTACTTACAGCAGTCGCTTCCAAATCCGGCCCCGATGTAGTCCAAATGGGAACTACTTGGATGCCTGAATTCGTCGAAGCGGGCGCATTACTTGATATTACAAAAGACGTAGAAAAAAGTAAAAATATGAACTCTGATTTATTTTTCCCTGGTTCGGTAAAAACAACGCAATTTGATGGCAAAACATACGGTGTTCCGTGGTATGCAGAAACACGCGTATTATTCTACCGTACCGATTTACTGAAAAAAGTTGGTTATAACGAAGCACCAAAAACATGGGATGAACTTTCCGATGCTGCACTTAAACTTTCCAAACGCGGCAAAGATATGTATGGTTTTGCCATTGATCCAAACGAACAAACAACTGGTTTCATTTTTGGACGTCAAAACGGCTCCCCTCTTTTCGATAAAGACGGTACTCCTGTATTCAACAAAAAACCATTTGTTGATTCTGTCAGTTATTTAGAAAGCTTCATTAAAAACGGTTCTGCTCCAGACACTGACCTTGGTTTAGATGCGTCACAAAGCTTCGGCGGCGACGGAATCGTGCCAATGTTCATGAGTGGTCCGTGGATGGTTAATACACTGAAAGACACTGCCCCTGATATTGACGGAAAATGGGCAACTGCTGTATTACCTAAAAAAGAAAATAACGAATCAAGCTTAGGTGGCGCAAACCTTTCTATCTTCAAATATAGTAACAAAAAAGATGATGCCCTAAAATTCATGGACTACATGAGCCAACCTGACGTGCAATTATCTTGGTTGAAAGATACTAACTCGATGCCAGCTCGTATGGATGCTTGGGAAGACGATATGCTGAAAAACGACCCTTACTACAAAGTCTTCGGCGAACAAATGAAAACAGCTGAACCAATGCCACTTATCCCGCAATTTGAAGAAATCGCACAACTTTACGGAAAATCTTGGGAACAAATTTATCGCGGTGGCGCAGATGTACAAACACAAATGGATACATTTAACGATCAAGTAGAAACCCTTCTTAAAAAATAACGAATAAAAAGGGCAAATGATTCTAGTCTGCCATTTGCCCTTTTAGAATGGAACTGATGTTATGAAACAATTTCTAAATAAAAACACGCCATATTTGTTTATTTCGCCAGCACTGTTTTTACTTCTTCTGTTTTCCTTGCTTCCGATTTTGCTTGCTTTTGTCATTAGTTTTACAGATATCGATTTAGTCGGGCTTGCCGATTATTCTAAGATTAACTTTATTGGGATAGATAATTACGTCAATATAATGCAAGACCCGGTATTTTTAAAATCTATTTTTAACACGCTTTTCTATGTAATTATTGGCGTTCCACTGGTTATCGTTTGCTCGCTTGGTATTGCGCTGATGATTAACTTTTCGCAAGCGAAGATTTTCCAGTTTTTCCGGTTAATTTTCTATACACCTTCGATTACAAACGTTGTTGCTGTGGCCGTTGTTTGGAGTTACTTATATAATCCACGGTTTGGTTTACTTAACTATTTGCTTTCCTTTTTAGACCTCGGACCTGTTCCTTGGCTACAAGATCCTACGATTGCGAAAATTTCACTGATTATTCTTGCTGTGTGGCGGGCAATCGGTGTGAATATGATTATTTTCTTAGCGGCACTTCAAGGGATTCCGCGTGAATACTACGAAGCTGCCTCGCTTGACGGCGCCAATAGTCGTCAACAATTGTTTAAAATTACCGTACCGATGCTTCGATTTGCAATTTTCTTCGTAACTGTTACGACGATGATTGGTTGGTTGCAATTCTTCGAGGAACCGTTCGTTATGACGGAAGGCGGACCGCTCGATAGTACAAACTCAGTCGCCCTCTTTATTTATCAAAACGGTTTCCAATTAAGTAAATTTGGTTATGCCGCTGCCGGATCATTTATCTTGTTTATCGCGATTATTATTATCACGATTATCCAGTTCCGGATTCAGCGTAAAAATAATGGCGGGGATATTTAAGAGAGGAGTGTTATAAATGAATCAATATAGACAAAAATCGCGCGGCGCCCAAATTGCCGTAATTACAATTTTAACGGTCGGCGGATTCTTTATGATTTTACCGTTCATCTGGATGGTTCTCTCCTCTTTGAAAACGGATGCTGAAATTTTAAAAATCCCACCTACAATTTGGCCAGAAACATTTACACTGGATAATTTCACGAAGCTATTCACCGAGATGGACTTTGCTATTTACTTGAAAAATACGTTAATTATCGTGTTCTTCTCGTTTTTCGGTTTATTTTTAAATGCGATGGCGGGGTATGGCTTTGCTAAATTTAAATTTAAAGGGAAAAACAAGTTATTTTATCTCGTTCTTGCTACGATGATGATTCCCGGACAAGTAACGATGATTCCGGTTTATCTACTGCTTAATGCGGCTGGATTAACCAATACCATGACAGGGATTGTACTTCCTGGACTAGTTGGTGCTTTTGGGATTTTCTTATTCCGCCAATTTATGTCCACCATTTCCGACGATTTACTAGAAGCAGCTCGACTTGATGGTGCTAGTGAATTTTATATTTTCTGGCGGATCGTTATTCCGATTTCCCGCCCAGTGCTTGCAGTCCAAGGAATTCTCACTTTTATCGCTGGTTGGAACTCGTTCTTATGGCCGTTAATCATTGCCAACGACGAAAAATTCTACACCCTATCAGTAGGGCTTCAACTTCTAAAAGGGCAATACGGCAGCAACTACGCGTTACAAATGGCTGGCGCAACCTTCATGGTTATTCCAATCATCTTGATTTTCATGACTTTCCAAAAATATATTTTAAAAGGCTTCAATGTTTCTGGAATGAAATAATTGGGCAAAAAAAAGAGCTTATTCCTTTTTCAGGATAAGCTCTTTTTCTATTATGGTAAAAACGTTTCGCCCATTAAGTAAAAGTCTACTTCACGAGCCGCTTCTCTTCCTTCTGCAATCGCGGTTACGACTAAACTTTGACCATGACGTGCATCCCCGCAAGCAAACACGCCTTCTTCACTCGTACGATAAAATCCTTTAGCAGCATCAATCGTATGACGGTCTGTTTTTCCTACACCAAAATTCGTGAAAATATCTTCGGTCGTACCAGCAAAACCAATAGCGATTAAAACCATATCAACGTCAAAATATTTTTCGCTTCCTTCAACCGGCGTATACGTTCTAGCAGCCTTATCTTCCACTACTTCTACCGTATGAAGACCAACAAGATTCCCTGCTGTGTCTTTTTCGAAAGAAGTGGTATTGATGAGGTATTCACGCGGATCCCTTCCGTAGACCGCTTCTGCTTCTTCGTGTGCATAGTCCATTTTGAATACACGTGGATATTGCGGCCAAGGGTTTTCACCATCGCGTAGTTCTGGAAGTTTGTCTTGAATACCGAACTGGTAAATACTTTTAGCGCCCTGTCTAAGCGCAGTTGCCACACAGTCAGCACCAGTATCACCGCCACCGATAATTACGACATTTTTTCCTTTAGCAGAGAGTGTTTGCACCCCGCCATTATCCAAATTGTCGCGCGTACTTTGTGTTAAATACGGCACAGCGAAGTGAATACCAGTCGCATCACGTCCAGCAAGTGGGATATCACGTGCGTTACCAGCTCCTGTTGCAAGAACAATCGAGTCATACTCTGCTCGCAGCTCTTCAAAAGTCACATCTGTACCAGCGGCAACACCAGTCACAAATTCAATGCCTTCTTCTGCCATCAAATTTACTCGACGTGTTACTTGCTCTTTTTCGAGTTTCATAGTTGGAATGCCGTACATTAATAAACCGCCAACTCGGTCACTTTTTTCAATGACCGTTACGTTATGACCAGCTTTATTCAATTGATCGGCACAAGCCAGCCCCGCAGGACCAGAACCAATCACAGCAATTCGTTTACCTGTGCGTTTTTTAGGAGGAGCTGGTTTAATCCACCCTTCTTCAAAACCGCGGTCGATAATCGCTTTTTCAATTGATTTAATTCCTACTGCGGGTTCTGAAATTGCTACTGTACAGCCACCTTCACACGGCGCCGGACAAATCCGTCCAGTAAACTCCGGAAAGTTATTTGTTTTTAATAACAGTTGTAATGCTTCGTACCAATCACCCCGGTAAACTGCATCGTTCCACTCTGGAATTAAATTATGCAGTGGACAACCTGATACGCCATTTTTAATTTCCATGCCAACGCTACAAAACGGTACACCGCAATCCATACAACGTGCAGCTTGTAATGTTAAGTCCGCTGTCGGCATTGGTAAACTATATTCATTCCAGTCACGCGTCCGACTTTTCGGATCGCGTCCTGGCGAAGGGATTCGGTCATATTCCATAAATCCAGTTGCTTTTCCCATGGTTTCACTCCTCTCTATTTCGCCGCTCCGGCAACTAATTTTCCATCTTTATGTTCATAAAAAGCTTGTAATTCTGCTTCATCGTGTGTTTTTCCAGTTTGTTCAAGCGTTGTGATTCTTGTTAGCATCATTTCATATTCATTTGGAATAACGAAGATGAAATTCGCTTGCTCCGCTTCCCAATTGCTGAGAATGGCTTTGGCAAACTCGCTTCCTGTAAGATTTGCGTGTTGTTCGATTAGCTGCTTCAATTTAGCTAATTCAGACGCAGCTAACTTGGAACGGCTGTTTACTAGTTCGTGATTGATTTTAGTAGTAGTTTCTTGTTTATTGTTAGTATAAATGTAAGCTACTCCACCAGACATTCCGGCCGCAAAGTTCTCGCCAATTTCTCCGAGGATAACGACTGCACCGCCTGTCATATATTCACAACCGTTGTCGCCAATACCTTCTACGACAGCTGTCGCACCACTATTCCGAACGGCGAAACGCGCACCCGCTTTTCCGTGCATATAAGCATGTCCGCCAGTTGCACCGTATAGCGTTACATTTCCGACAATCGCAGAATCATGTGGTTTGATTGGTGTTTTCGCATCTGGACTGACAATTAATTTACCACCAGAAAGCCCTTTACCGAAGTAGTCATTGGCATCGCCGTGGATTCGCAGCGTCATACCAAGCGGCGTATAAGCACCAAAACTTTGACCTGCTGAACCAACAAAATCAAGCGAAATCGTATCTTCTGGCAAACCTTCTGCGCCGTACTTTTTACTAATAAAGGATCCAGCAATCGTCCCAATCGCACGGTCAATGTTGCGTACAGCGAAAGTTCCAGTTACTTTTTCACCGTTTTCAAGTGCCGGTTTAATTAATGGCACAATTTCGCGCATATCGAGTGTTTGGTCGATTTTATGATCTTGTTGTTTGGTGCAATATTGGACTTGATTTTTATAGAAATCATCACTGTAAAGCATATTCGAAAAGTCGATGTATTTCGCTTTCCAATGCGCCTCTTTTTTCTCGTGGGTCGTTAGTAACTCTTTATGTCCAATTACTTCTGTCAAACTTCTAAAGCCAAGTTCCGCCATCATTTCACGCATTTCTGCAACAATAAAATGGAAGAAGTTTACTACGTAGTCTGCGGAACCATTGAATTTTTTACGAAGTTCTGGATTTTGTGTTGCTACACCAACTGGACATGTATCTAAATGGCAAACGCGCATCATAACGCAACCAAGTGTTACAAGTGGCGCAGTGGCGAACCCGAATTCTTCCGCTCCTAGCATTGCGGCAACTAAGACATCTTTCCCAGTCATTAGTTTTCCGTCCGTTTCGACAACGACTTTGTTTCTTAGGCCATTTAGAAGTAAAGTTTGGTGCGTTTCCGCTAAGCCGATTTCCCACGGTACACCCGCGTGACGGATACTCGTTCTTGCGGCAGCACCAGTTCCACCTTCATAACCACTTACCAAAATAACGTCGGCATTCCCTTTCGCTACCCCAGCAGCAATCGTACCAATACCGGTTTTCGAAACTAGCTTCACGTTAACGCGCGCATTTTGGTTGGCATTTTTTAAATCGAAAATTAGTTGCGATAAATCTTCAATCGAATAAATATCATGATGCGGCGGTGGCGAAATAAGGCCAACACCTGTTGTGGAGCCACGTGTTTTCGAAATCCATGGATATACTTTATTCCCTGGCAAATGTCCACCCTCGCCCGGTTTTGCGCCTTGAGCCATTTTGATTTGCAGTTCTTCTGCATTGACCAAATAATGACTTGTTACGCCGAAACGACCAGAGGCAATTTGTTTGATGGCACTTCTACGCCAGTCGCCATTTTCGTCCGGTGTAAAGCGGTTCGGGTTTTCGCCGCCTTCCCCACTATTACTTTTTCCGCCGATGCGGTTCATCGCGATAGCAAGCGCCTCATGAGCTTCTTGGCTAATTGAACCATAAGACATCGCACCTGACTTAAATCGTTTGAAAATCGCTTCTGCTGGCTCTACCTCGTCCAGTGGAATCGGCTTGCGATCACTTGTAAAAGTTAACAGCCCTCTTAAAAAGGCATTATTTTGATTTTGCATTAAATCTGAATATAAATTATACGTTTCGCGGTCATTTTCGCGCGTCGCTTGTTGCAAGGAATGAATCGCCAGTGGATTGTATACATGGTATTCTCCATTGGAACGCCATTGATACTCGCCGCCAGTATTCAGCGTGAAACTTTGGTAGCCAATATCATGATAGGCTTCGCGGTGACGTAACCAAGCTTCTTGGGCAATTACTTCTAGTGGAATCCCGCCAATTTGGGAAGCTGTTCCTGGGAAATAATGTTTAATCACATCATCGCCAATTCCGATAGCTTCAAAAATCTGCGCACCTCGGTAACTTTGGACAGTTGAGATCCCCATTTTCGACATAATTTTCAAAATGCCGTCCGTGATAGCTTCAATATAGCGACTTTCCGCCTCATCAAGCGTAAAGCCTTTGATGCGACCTTCTTTAATTAAGCCATCAAATGTATCAATAGCTAGACTTGGGAATACTGCATCCGCCCCGTAGCCAATTAATAACGCACATTGGTGCACATCGCGGGCTTCCGCTGTTTTCACAATAATACTAACTTGTGTCCGCGTTCCTGCTTTGACTAAATGATGATGCAAGCCACTTACAGCTAGCAATGAAGGAATACCAATCCAATCCGCATCCACGCCATCATCTGTTAATACAAGCAACTCTGCGCCGCCTGCGATTTTTTTATCGGCTTCTATAAACAATGCTTCCAAGCGCGCCTCTAAGCTGTCACGCTCTTCTGCTTTAAATAAAATCGATAACGTTTCCGTTTGTTTCGCGAATTTCGTTTGCTGTGCAAGTGCCGCAAATTCTTTTCGTGATAAAATTGGTGTTTTCAATCGAATTCGGTTCGCATTTTTCGCCGTAGGATTTAAAATATTTCCTTCATCCCCGAGCAGCGTCATTGCAGAAGTAACCGTTTCTTCACGAATCCCATCAATTGGCGGGTTCGTTACTTGAGCAAAAAGTTGTTTGAAATAATTAAATAATACTTGCGGACGTTGGCTTAAAACGGCAAGTGGTGCGTCATAACCCATTGCGCCCATTGGATCTTTTTTCTCCGTTACCATCGGAATCAAAATTTTATTTAATTCGTCTTGCGTGTAACCAAATGCGCGTTGTTTTTTAAAGCGTTCGGACTTATCCATCGCTTCATAACGTAAATCTGCTGGCACTAAGTCAGCAATCTCCGTCATTTCCGCATTCAGCCATTCACGGTAAGGCTTTTCAGTTGTCAGTTCTGTTTTTAATTCAGAATCCGTCACAATGCGTCCTTCTTCTAAATCGATTAATAGCATTGTCCCCGCGCCAACCGTTTCTTTGCGAATAATCTCACTCGGCTCAACTGGTACAACACCCGTTTCCGAAGAATAAATAATCGTATGGTCTTTCGTTTCATAATAACGCGCCGGACGTAAACC
Organism: Listeria cossartiae subsp. cossartiae; assembly: GCF_014224155.1. GTDB lineage: Bacteria > Bacillota > Bacilli > Lactobacillales > Listeriaceae > Listeria > Listeria cossartiae. Next base: position 54,363 of record NZ_JAASUI010000006.1, read on the forward strand.
ATTTCTATCCAAAATAGTCCCGATAACGCGACCATTCGTAAATGAAATCGAAGTCGGTCCATCCCACGGCTCCATTAGCGTACTATGATATTCGTAAAAAGCGCGTTTCGGATCTGTCATGTGCGGATTTTTGTCCCAAGGTTCTGGAATAAGCATCATCGCCGCATGAGGTAACGAACGCCCAGCTTGCACTAAAAATTCCAGCGCATTATCCAAAGTCGCTGAGTCACTACCACTTTCATCAATAATTGGAAGTAACTTCGCTAAATCGTCACCAAGTAAGCCAGATTCTGCTCTTTTCTCCCGAGCTTTCATCCAGTTAACATTGCCACGTTGCGTATTAATTTCACCGTTATGAATTAAATAACGATACGGATGCGCCCGCTCCCAACTAGGAAACGTATTCGTTGAAAAGCGCGAATGCACTAGCGCAAAAGCTGATACGTAAGCCGGATCCGCTAAATCTAAATAATATTGATTAATTTGTTCTGGTAGTAACATTCCTTTAAAAATAACCGTTCGCGTTGATAAACTTGGAACGTAGAAAGTTTCTGTAATTTGTTCAGAAGTCGCAGCAAACTTTTCGACTTGTTTTCTAATTAAATAAAGTGCCCGTTCAAATCCCGCTTCATCTAGCTCAGCATTTTTTTGAATGAATAATTGATAAATTGCTGGTTCTGTTTCTCTTGCACCCGCGCCAACCTTTGTTACATCCGTTGGCAATTTGCGCCAGCCAAGAAAAATTTGTCCTTCACTCGCAATCAGTTTTTCTGTTTCAGCCATTAAGCATTCGCGTTCGGTTTTAGTTTGCGGGAAATTAAACATCCCAACAGCATAATGATATTTTTCAGGCAAATGAATTCCTAATTTGCTACATTCACGTCGGAAGAAAGAGTCAGAAATTTCAAGTAAAATACCAGCTCCATCGCCCGTATCTCCACCAACTTCTCCGCCGCGGTGCTTTAATTGGCAAAGCATATGAATCCCTTGCTCGACAATTTTATGAGAGGAAATCTTTTTAATATTTGCTACGAAGCCAATTCCACAAGCATCGTGTTCATTTTCTGGATTGTATAGGCCGTGTTTTTTTGGTAAATTAGTTTGTTTCATCCTAGTTCCTCCTCTTCAAAAACCGAATCTTTGTAGGTCTTTCTGGTAATTATTCAAATTAACTGACAATTAACCAGCGATTCAGCTTACCTTACATTTCTTGTAGTATCTATTTTATTCCTTTTCATTTATCGAAACAATATATATAATAGAATAAAACAATCTCATTTTGAGAACAATCGGAGGTAAGAAATGGAACTACGACAATTAAAGTATTTTATGGAAGTAGCCCGCGTCGAGCATATGACCAAAGCTAGTGAGAATTTGCACGTAGCCCAATCTGCCGTAAGTAGACAGATAACGAAACTGGAAGAAGAACTCGGTGTGCATTTATTTGACCGTGTTGGTAGAAATATGCAACTTACAAGTGTCGGTCAAGAGTTTCTAAAGCAAGCCGCCATCGCTTTAAATGAATTGCAAAAAGCCGAAGCGCTCGTAACGGAATACACCGATCCCGCAAAAGGAACCGTCCGCGTTGGCTTACCTAACTCGCTTTCGACCAAAGTTTTGCCATCCGTCATTTCTACTTTCCGGGAAAAATATCCGCAAATCACCTATAAATTTATGGAAGGAACCAATGAAGAGCTTACCGAAATGTTGCTAAACGGCGCGCTTGATATGACTTTCTTATCCCCCGTCCCCGAATCTAGTGACCAAATCGAAGCCATTCGTTTCTTTGATGAGAAATTGAAATTAATCGTTCCCGAGAATCATCCGCTTGCTGAAAACTTTAATGTTTCCCTAAAAGAACTTGCTACCGAAAAATTCGTTCTTTACCCGGAAGACTTTGATTTATATAAAATCGTAACAAAAGCCGCCAATAAAAAAGGCTTCGCGCCGCAAATTGCTTTTCAAAGTAGAGATTTTTATACGATTCAAGGGCTGGTCGGGGCTGGACTTGGTATTAGCATTTTACCGGAAATGATTTTAGATGGTGCGATTTTTAAAGAAACGAAAAGTATTGCGTTGCGCGACAAAGAATTGCGCCGTTCGGTTGGGATTATTACGACAAAAAAACGGAACCTATCCCCTTCCGAGAATTTGTTCCGTTCGTTTATTATTTCGTTCTTTTCTAATTAAGCATTTACCGAAAACGCAGCTGGATAATGAATCGTTCCTGCTAAATTTTCTAAACTGGCATCATACAGTTCTAACAACATAAAGTATTCAGCAGGCACATCAAATGGCGCTGGAATCGCAAATTGCTCAGAAGGAATAAATCCAAATCGCGGATAATAATCAGCATGTCCAAGTACAGCAATGGCCGGATATGCTTTTTCGCGTGATAACCGGATTCCTTCTTCCATTAGCCTTGAACCCACTCGCTTCCCCTGATATTCAGGTAAAACGGCTAGTGGGGCAAGGGCTAAAATAAACCTGCTACGCCCAGCTGTCTCAAGCGAAATTTCGCTAAACATAATATAGCCAACAATGCGACCATCCTCTGATTCTGCTACAAGAGATAATCCCGGCTGGTAATAGTCAGATGTCCGAATGCTTTCAACTAAGTCAGCTTCTACACTACCATTAAAAGCTTCCTCATTCACGTGACGAATCGCCTGATAATCTTGTGGTTGTTCTTTCCGAATAATCATTTTTACTTCGTCACTCGTTTCATTGCCATGCTATCTTCCAGTTGTTTCATCGCATTTAACACGACCTCTGCCGTCATTTCACCTGGCATCATATGGATTGTTTCATGCGGTTCAGTAGCGCGCTTAGCAACAGCAATAAGCGTTTCATCCGCAAGTGTCGCAAGCCCCATATCATATAAACTTGTTGGAAGTCCTAGTTTGGAATAAAAAGGTAATAGTTGTTCGATTTCATCCCAACGATTTTCAATGACTAATTGCACTAAAATTCCATACGCTACTTTATTACCATGCAATAAGTGATGCGTTTCTGGAACCATCGTTAACGCGTCATGAATCGAATGCGCTCCTGCACAACGACCATAATCGTCCCCAAAACCGCCAACCATTCCGCCAACTAAAATGTTGGTTTCGATAATTTTAACGAATGCTTCATTTAGGGCTTGTTTATCCATGGCAGCAAGTGCTTCTTCACTGTATTGCAACAAGTTATCACGACACATTTTCGCAGCAATGTGGGCAATTTCGATTTCGACGGATTTGCTCGGTAAAGAGTTAATAATCACATCTGCTTCGTACCATTTTGCTAACGTATCACCAATTCCCGCAACAAGTAGTTCTTTTGGAGAATCTAAAATCATTTCTGGATCAATTAATAATAACGCATTACTGCTAGCGAATACATCATAACGAATCATCGCGCCCGCTTCGTCATACATCACACTAAGCGGTGTATAGGCAGCACAAGTAGATGCAAGTGTAGGTAAAATAATGACTGGCAAACGTAAAACCGCGGCTGCTGCTTTACATACATCGGCAATTTTCCCGCCACCAACTGCAATAATCGCATCCATCTTGTTTGTTTCCATTATCGCTACCAGACGATCACGTTCCTCGTAGGTAGAACCACCATTATATACTTCAAAAGTAGATGTAACCGTTGATAATTCAGGGAATTTATTTTTAGCAACTTCCCAAGAAGCATTTCCACGAACTACTAACACATTTTTCAAACCGCGGCGTTCTAAATGAGTGGGCAACGTTTTCCACGCGCCAACTTGGCAAAAATACTCTTGCGGAGCTCCGCGAACAATCAATTCTTTATTCAACAAAAATCATCCCTTCTGTCTGGCACGGTCGGATATTCGGCTGCGACATTTATAATTCAAATTGTATAGGAACTTAAACCTACTGTCAAACTAGCTACTGCTTGGCGATTTCGTCATCACCAAACCATTTTTTACTAATTTCTTGCATTTTTCCTTCTTTGTATAATTTTTCAAAAGCTTCATTGATTTTTGTTTGTAATTCTTTATCACTTTTGCGCATTCCAACAGCAAAATCTGTCGCATCAAAACCGCCAGTTACAATGTTGTAATCGTCTTTATTTTTTTGTTTATCAATATAATAACGCGCGTAAACTTCATCAATAATTAAACCGTCAATCCGTTTGTTATTTAAATCAATAAAAGCCGTATCGAAGGTATCATATAATTCTGGCTCATTGTTACTTATAATATCTGTCAGCACTTCTGGTTTGTTCGCCATATCATCAATCGAACTTGCACCATTTTGGGCTCCGAGTGTTTTATCTTTCATATCGCTAAATTGATTAATATTGCTCGATTTCAACGTTACTAGCACTTGCTCGTTTTTCATGTAGGCGTTACTAAAAGCGACTTGTTTCTTTCTAGCATCTGTCACAGTATAGCCATTCCAAATTAAATCAATCGAGCCGTTTTTCAGTTCTGATTCTTTCATCGTCCAATCAATCGGCGTGAACTTCGCTTTAATGCCATATTCCGCAAAAACAGCTTTCGCCAAATCAATATCAAAACCGACTAAATTATCATCTTTATCTCGAAATCCCATTGGTACAAAACTATCATCTAAACCAATCACGACTTCCTTGTCTTTATTGATTCGCTCCCATTGGTCTTCTTTCGATTCGCTGCTGGAACAAGCTCCCAGCGCTAACATCACAACCGCCATTACAGCTATTAATAGTCCTTTTTTCATCTTAAATTGCCTCCTTTTTTAGTGGTTCGACTTCCATCATTTGATCCGCTACTTTTTCTGCAAAAGTGTGGTCATGCGTGACGATAATCTGCGTAATCCCAACCTTCTTCAAACTTAAAATTAACGCTGCCACGTGGTCACGTAAGTCGGGATCGAGCGCCGATGTCGGTTCATCAAACAAGAGTACTTTCGGGTTCATCGCAAGCGCGCGAGCAATAGCTACACGCTGTTTTTGTCCACCCGATAATTGGAACGGCATACTTTCCGCTTTATCGGCCAAATCGAGTAATCCTAGTAATCTTGTTGCTTCTTTGATGGCTTCGTCTTTTTTTGTTTTCCGAGCAAGCGTTGGCGCCAAAATCAAATTATCGAGAACACTTAAATGTGGAAACAAGTGGAATTCTTGGAACACAACACCAATCGTATTTTCGACATCTTTGCGTGACATTGGGTCAATTTTCTCCCCATCAATGAAAATTTCGCCAGCGTCCATTTTTTCCAGTCCACTAATACAGCGAAGTAAAGTAGTTTTCCCGCCACCTGATGGCCCGACGATAGAAAGTATTTCACCATTTTGCAAGGTTATATTCACATTATCTAAAATCGTTTTTTGATCAAATTTTTTCGATAATTTTTTAATTTCCAACATTTTCTTCACCTCATTTATAATAACTAAAACGTTTTTCGAGTTGTTTAAATAGTATGGTTAGGATAGCAGTTAATGCTAAGTAGATTGCTGCCACTAATACGAGTGGGATTAGGGTAACGTCTCGACTCATGGCAATTTTCCCTGCTCTTAATAAGTCGCCGATTCCGAGGATATAAACTAAGGAAGAATCTTTTACTAAGTTGATGACCTCATTCCCAATCGCTGGTAAGACACGTTTAACCACTTGCGGTAAGACGATTTTTCGAAGTGTTTGACCATACGTCAGACCCAAAACCTTCGCACTTTCATATTGTCCATTTTCGATAGATAGAAAGCCGCCGCGGAAAATCTCTGCAAAATACGCAGCATAATTTAAAATAAAGGCAATAAACACGGCATCCATCCGGTCAAATACTACGCCGATAATCGGCAAACCATAATAGATAAAAATTAATTGTAAAAGTAATGGCGTTCCTCGCATAATCCAAATGTAAATATTTAAAATAAATTTAAGTGGTGCTATTTTGCTAATGTTTCCAACGGCTACGACAGCCCCTAGTGGTATCGAGCAAACTAACGTCACAGCAAAAACGAGTAAGGTTGTTTTTGCCCCGTCAAGTAAAGCTGGTAAAATTCCCATGATATAATCCATATTTCTTCGCTCCTTTTTTAGCATAAAAAAATCTCGTCGCTCTTGGCACAAATTGGCCAAGAGGACGAGAATACTATTCACGTGGTTCCACCTCAATTTACCGATACTTCGCAGTACCAGCCTCCGTTAGTTCGAGACTAACAAGCTATAACGGGCTTACCCCGAGTTCACCTACTCACTTATGCTTCAGCAAACCAGCTCCGAGATGTGTTCGATGACGCTATCTTTATCCTTTCGCACCAACCAAGGACTCTCTTAAAAAGAATTACGCTCTACTTGTTCTGTTCGACGCTTTTACTTCTTCTTGCTAATACTCTACCACGATAAAGCGACAGAGTCAACCGTTTTTAATGAAACAAAAAAGTGGTGCGCGAATTATCATCGTTCGCGTACCACTTTCTCTTAATCTTTCGCAATCAGTAAATAGTCATCCTTCTGCTCAAAATAGATATTCACTTCTGTTCCCACGCCACTTTGAGATTGGATGCAAATTTCGTGGCCTAATTTTTTCGCCATTTGTTTAGCTAGGTATAATCCCATCCCCGTTGCTTTTTTCTCTTGGCGACCAATGTTACCAGTGAAACCTTGTTCAAATACACGAGGTAAGTCTTCCTCTTTAATCCCGCGGCCGTTATCTTTAATGTGAAGCACTTTCTTGCCAGATTCTTCCGTATCACACCAAATTTTTACTTCGCCGCCGCTTTCTGTGTATTTCAGTGCATTAGATAAGATTTGGTCCAAAATAAAACCAAGCCATTTACTATCCGTTCGCACATCGATATCCACATTTTGCAAATCGAGCTTCATTTTTTTGCCAATGAAAAGTTTTGAATGACGTTTGACCGACTCGCGCACTACTGCTCCAAGATTTTGCTCCTGTATAAAGTAATCTTTCGAGAATGTATCCAGTCGTGAAAAATAAAGTGCCTGCATAACCAGTTTATCAATTGTCGTTAATTCTTCATCGATTTGTTTGAAAATCGTTTCGGTATCGTTTAAATCTGGATTATTAATCAACATTTTACTTGCAACGACCGGGGTTTTCACTTCATGCACCCAGTATAAAATAAAATCATGGTATTCTTGCTGTTTATCTTGTAACTTACTAATTGTGCGTAATTCTTCTTTATGCTTTTTCGCCATCAGCTGATTAAAAAATGCTTGTTCGCGAGTCCGCGGTTTTGGTAGTAATTCAATAATGTTTTCTTCAATCTCCCCGCTAACTAGCTCTTTCATTTCGCGCCAATAACTATATTTAAAGAAATAGCCGAGCACGAGGTATGAAAGTAAGAAGACTAACACAAAGACATATAAGTAAATGAAATTTCCAAGTGTTAATTTACTATTAGGATCGATTGAAATTAATACACCGACAAAAAACATAATACTGCAAAAAAACAATAAGAAAAATCGTTTATCTTTTATATAACTCCACCAGTTCATATCGTACCTCCTCGCTATAGTTAGTTTACTTCATTTGGAATAATTTGAAACGTAGCAAAATCAAACAAACCTTGGTCTGTTAGTTTTAACTCTGGAATAACTGGTAATGTTAAGAACGATAAAGTTAAAAATGGATCAAATCCTTTGGCATTACTAATTTGGTTAAAGGCTTTTAATAGCCCGGCTAGGTCCGTTTCTACTTCTTCGTACGGTTTATCGCTTAGAAGTCCTGCAATCGGAAGCGCCAAATCATGAAGTACGTTTCCAGCGCCATCAACGACCGCAATTCCACCGCCCGTTTGAGTAATATGATCAATTGCTGCTTTCATGGCTTCATCGCTGACACCAACTGCGACAATATTGTGGGAATCATGGGCGACAGTCGTGGCAATCGCGCCTTCTGTTAAACCAAATCCTTTTACGATACCAACACCTACACAACCAGTATCATGATGACGCTCTACCACGGCCATTTTGAGTAAATCGTTTTCCACGTTAGGAACAAATTTTCCATGTTGGATTGTGACTTGTTCAATACGTTTTTCGGTAAATAAACTGTTTGGTTGCATCCCGATGACATAGCACGTTTCTTTTGTTAAAGGTAATACTAAATCTTGTAATTGTAAATGATGATGGATGGGAGGTGACACAAATGGCACTACTGCTTGTTGTTTGAAAGCCGCTTCGTGACGCACGCCATTTTCTACGACTAATTCACCGTTTTTTAAGACTTTGCTAATTTCTACGGTTTCTAAGTCTTGTAGGAAAACGATATCGGCTTGGTATCCCGCGGCAATCGCGCCGAGGTATGGTAAGTTATGACAATTGGCGGCATTAATCGTCGCCATTTGGATAGCCGTAATTGGTTCGATTCCATTATTGATTGCAAGCCTTATATTATAGTTAATCGAGCCTTCTGTAATTAAATCATTAATTAGTTTATCATCCGTGCAAAAGCAAAAACGATGGCTGTTTTTTTCGGATACGGCGGGAATCGTTTGGAGTAAATCGCGGCCGACTGTCCCTTCACGCAACATGACAAACATACCAGCGCGTAACCGGTCTGTCGCTTCTTTCGCTGTTGTACTCTCATGGTCTGTCCGAATTCCAACTGCCAAATAATTATTCAAATCCGCGCTCGTTAATCCAGCCCCGTGACCATCGATTCGACCGCCTTCTTTTTTAGCATCAATAATTTTGGTTAAAATATCCGAACTACCTTTGGCTACGGATGGAAAATCCATTACTTCTGCAAGACCGATTACTTTTTCATGTCGATACAATGGGTGGAGTTTTTCGGCATGTAGTGTTTCGCCGTTATGCTCGCCGTCTGTCGCTGGAACAGAGGAAGGAAGCATCACAAACATATCTAGCGGCGCCCCTTTGGCATCTTCTAGCATAAATTCGATTCCTTTTTCTCCGGCAACATTGGCGATTTCATGTGGATCAGTAACGATGGTTGTCACACCATTTGGTAGCAGCACACGGGCAAACTCGGCTGGCGTTACCATCGCACTTTCTACGTGAACATGGGCATCAATAAAACCAGGCGCAATAAACGCCCCTGCTGCATCGATGACTTTTTCTGCATCCGGAAAATCACCAATTCCAGCGATATAGCCATTTTTAATCGCGATATCGCCGTCCATGATTTCTTCAGAAAAAACATTTATAATTCGTCCGTTTGTAATAACTAAATCTGCTTTTGCGCGACCGTCACTGACCGCAACACGTTCTTGCAGTTGTTTTAAATTCTCCACCAAATTTCACCTCCGTCAATTAAGCTTCAAAAAAACCTTCATCAAGCAAGTAACCTTCCGCAGCTTCAAGAGTTGGGAAAACTGCTTCTAAATTTTCACCTGTATAAATAACCCACATTTTATTTTCGTATACGAGCGATAATTTTTCGCCGCTATTGTCTTTGTATATTTTTGTTAAGCCTTCTTTATAGCCATCCTCGTCACTATCCATAAATTCTTTTGCTTCGAGTAGTAAAACGCGAATTTCATTTTCCGAGTAATCTTTCACATTCACATAGCCTTGTTTGTCGAGCGGCTCTACTTCTAAAAATGGCGCGTAGACAAAAGCATTACCATTAGGATGAAGATGTTTGACGATGATTTTTTTGTCTCGTTTACTCGCTGGATAGTGCACATTGATGCGCCCCATAGAAATTTCATGCAGTTCAAAACCGTCGATTGCTTCTATTAGCACCTTTTTTTCTTCAAAGTTTAACATAGTGTATTTTTTCCTCCAAAATTAATTTTCTTTTAAAATATCCGTCACTAAAGTCGGTAGCCATTCTTGTAAATCGTTAAAAATGAAACCAGCTTCTTTGGCTTTCGTATTATCTAAGTAATAGGTTTTTTCAAGGCCAAATGGGGAATCGTCCACATCATCAGTTACTGATTCCACTAGCGCCACTTCGCCTGTTTTCGCTTCGAGCATTTTGATAAAGCTATTTAACGCATACGTGCCGTCAGAAGCCGCATTAATTGGTCCAGTCAAATCAGACTCTACGCCAACCCATGCTAAAAAATGCGCCGCTTCATCGGAGGTAATAAAGCCAATTTCGGCTTGGCCATTACTAATCCCAATTTCTTCGTGATTTTTAATATGGTCGATATGAAAATGCAGTCGCTTCGTATAATCATCAAGGCCAAGCACTATCGGAAAGCGAACCGCCACAACTGGAAAAGAAGCTTTTTGGAAAAATACAGCTTCTGCAAGTCGTTTTCCTTCTCCGTAATCGAAATCTTCCTTATCCCCTATCACAATTTCATAATGTTTTGGATTAAAGTCATCTTCTACTAGTGCACGTCCTTTTTGACTGTATACCGAAAGCGATGACGTATATATGTATCGTTTTACCTTTCCTTTGAAAGCATCTACTGCATAGAGCGCTTCTTTTGGAGAAAAACAAATATTATCGTAAATAACATCCCATTCTTCTTTTGCTAATTGAAATAAATCATCTCTTGATTCTCGGTTTAAAACGACCCGTTTGATAGAATCGCCAAAATCATCTTCTGTTTTTCCTCGTGTACCAATAGTTACATCATGCCCGTCCGAAATGAGTCTTTCCACTAACTTCTTTCCGAAAAAGCGCGTGCCACCAAATACTAAAACTTTCATTTTGACTCCTCCTTAATTTACGAAAAACAGGAAGTTCGCGTTTGTTGGCGCTATCTTCCTGTTTTCTTTCTCATTCAATCATATAACCTTGGCCTTTTTTCGTTTTGATAAATTCACCTAAACCAATTTCGGCTAGTTTTTTACGAATTCGCACGACGTTAACTGTCAACGTATTATCATCCACAAAACTTTCATCTTCCCAAAGTGCGCGCATAATTTCGTCACGACTTACAATGCTACCTTTTTGTTTCATTAGTTCATATAAAATTAAAAATTCATTTTTAGTTAGCTCAATTTTATCTTCTAAATGTGTGAGAGTATTCGTATCGATGTGAAGGAAGACATTATTGTGCTCCATTACGTTAGCTTCTTCTAAATCTGCATAAGAATATGTTCGTCTTAAAAGTGCGTTAATCCGCGCCATTAGTACATCGAGATCAACTGGCTTCTCAATATAATAATCTGCGCCCATATTCATGCCCATAATTTGGTCCATTCGTGAATTACGCGATGATAAAAAGATAATCGGTACATTTGATACTTCACGGATTTGATTACACCAATAAAACCCATCAAAGAAAGGAAGATTGACATCTAAAATAACTAATTGGGGCTCAAAAGATAAGAACTCTTGTAAAATATTGTTAAAATCCTCTACTACGCCAATTTCAAATCCCCATTTACTTAAATGTTTCCGGATGGTATCACGGATTACTTCATCATCTTCTACGATATATACCTTCACCATTTCTAGTACCCCCTCAGCAGAACTCTCTATTCATTTTAGCTGAATTAGCCGTAAAAGCCAATTACTTTTTATTACCCATCACAATTTTGGTAAAAGAATCAATACATAAGAAGTAATATGCAGCATAACACACAATATAAATGCCTGTTCCAATTAAAACGGGATACTTAATATTGTCCATTAAATTAATTGAAATACCCCATAAGGCAGCCATCGAATGCGCAATTCCGAAAAATAACGGAATAACAAAAATCGGCCACACTTGCTTGGAAATGATCTTTCGTACTTCTTTTTCCGTTACACCTAACTTAAATAAAATATCAAACTTGGCTTTTTCTGATACGGCATCCGTTACGAGTTTAAAGTAAATAATGCTTCCTGTTGCTAAAAAGAAGACGACACCAATAAAAATACCAATAAATAATAACGAGCCTACCAATGTCGAAATCAAATGATAATTCGTATAGTACGAAGAAACATTTTCTGAGAATAACGATGGCTCCCCGTCCACGATTGTTTGCACTTTTTTATCCAAACTTTCACTGTGATTTGGATTCGTGATATCAAACATCTCAACAGATTCCGGTGGGAAAAGTCGTTCCAAATCATCATAATAGTCATCGGATACAACGAGTGTTTCATAAGAAATTCCTGTATTAAAAATAGAAAACTCACGAAAATCCACGACTTTGATTGGCTTCATGTTTTTAGCAGAAGGTTCATTCGACTGAACAACCATTTTACGTGTGAGCCATTTATCTTGAATTTCTGCTCGGGCATAATAGGTATTTTTCCCGAGTAAAATGGCATCCCCATATGCTAATTTTTTAGGTCGTTCAAAGTCAGCCCGCTGCCGTTCGCCGATTCGGATATACTCCGATTCAGATACAACCGTATGGATCATATTATCCATGCGCATCCTGTATTTTGGAATATCTTTATACTCCAGTACGGCGCTAACCATCTCCGCTTCCATCAAACTTTTTAGCTTATGGTCTTGGTCATCGTGGATAGTTTGAATAATCTCGGCTTCTTCTTTGGCTGAAATATCTAGCACCTGATAACTAGAAGGATTCTCCGCTGAAATATCATTGATTGTCCGTACATAAAAACTACTCATCGAGCCAATTATCGTCAGCGTTGTCGCACTCAACACAGCAATCATCGCAATCGTTCCAGCATTTTTCTTCAAGCGAAAACGCAGCGAAGTCACGCCGATAATATTCGTCCCATTATAAAAGAAATGCTTATTATTATATAATTTCCGGATTAAATACGGCGTCCCGAACCTGACCATCAGCCAAGTTCCTAAAATAACCGCCCCAATAATTACTAAAATCAAATCAAAAAAATCATACTTCAGCCAAATGGGCGACTCTTCAATATTACTCGTTGCCAAATAATAACCAAAGATAATCAAAGCTAGCCCAATTAGCATAAATAAGAAAGAACCTTTAGCCACTTTCTCCTCTTTTTCATCATTTTTAAATAGTTGGCTTAAATTGTAACGTAAGACAATAAAAATCGCATAAACAGATGTAAAAAGCATGATGCTAAAGAAGACGAGCATCGTATCAAGAATCGCTTTAAACGAGATAATAAATTCCGCATCTATCGCCAAGCCGACAATCCAAAATAAAACCATCGCAAACAATTTAGAGGAAAAAATACCAATTAAAACCCCAAACAAAGTCGCCAGCATATAGAGCATCGCATTTTCAAAAAACAATACTAAAACAACTTGCGATTTCCGCAAACCAAGCAATGAATAAAGTCCAATTTCCCGTTTTCGTCTTTTGAGAAAAAAACTATTAGAATAAAAGATAAAAAAGAAAATAAACAATATCAACATTAGACTTGCAGAAGAAAACATCGCTGGTCCGAATAGCTCCCAGCGCTTAAATACCGTTTCAATGAGCGGATTATACGATAACGAAACAAAGGTAAAAAACACTAACACACAGACAATCAGCGAAACAAAATAAACAATATATTGATTAAAATTCTTTCGCATATTGGTCAGCGCGACTTTAAATAACATCGTTTTCGCCACCTCCAAGAAGCGCCAACACATCTAACACCTTTTGGAAAAATTGCTTTCTCGAACTTGTTCCGCGGTAGATTTCAGTGAAAATTTCGCCGTCTTTAATAAACATAATTCTTTCGCAGTAACTGGCTGCAAAAGCATCGTGCGTTACCATCATAATCGTAGAATCGCGGACATCTTTTGCTTGGGAAAGTCCTTCTAACAAGTTTGTCGCAGCTTTGGAATCAAGTGCTCCTGTAGGTTCATCCGCAAAAATGAGTGTTGGTTCTGTAATCATCGCACGACAAACCGCCGTTCTTTGTTTTTGTCCGCCAGATATTTCTGTAGGATATTTATTCCGCAGCTCATAAATCCCAAACTGACGCGCAATAATTTCAAAGCGCTCATCTATTTCTGCTTGTTTTACGTGAGCGAGCGCTAGCGGTAAAACAATATTATCTTTTACTGTCATTGTATCTAACAAATTATAATCTTGGAAAATAAAACCAAGCTGATCACGTCTAAAAACCGCCAGCTCTTTCCCGTTCATTTGAGAAATTAGTTTCCCGCCGATTTCAATTTCTCCAGAAGTCGGCTTATCGATGGAGGATAACACATTTAATAACGTAGATTTCCCCGCACCAGAAGGACCCATGATGCCAACAAATGAGCCTTTTTGTATTTCTAAACTAATACTTCCGAGCGCAGAAAACAAATTTCCTTTGGATCCGTATACTTTTCTAACTTTATGCGCCTTTAGCACTGTTTCCATTGTATTCCTCCCGTTACGTTCATTATTTGGTTATTTTACCTTACTTTTAACCAAGATACTATGGGCTATAGTTGTATTTATCAAAAAAATCATCTCCCTATTTTAATAAAAACAGACAAATGATTTTTCTTCTTATTTCTTTTCTACGAAGATTTCTGTACCAATTGTTTCGTCATCTGTATAAGTTTCTCGCATGGATTGAATGAGTTTTTCCAATTCTTCTAAACTGATGGAAACATCCGCGGCAACGATATCCCAGGCTATTTCCGCTCTTCCATTAATTGATGTCATGATTTTTAATCTACCTTGCGAAAAGAGCATAATCGCCGGCTTTTTCAATTCAGTTGCTTTTATTTCATTCCACGATTTGAAATCGCCACGGTAAGCAACTCCCCGTTCTGTTAATTCTACTGTTGGATTGAGATTAATTAAACGAAGCAACGGACGTAACACACACAGCCCGATAAACACGAGTAAAATGATTTCTTCTATGCCGTTCACACCTTTAATATGACTAAAAATAACGTAAAGCAATAACCCCACTGCCATCCAAAGTAAACAACTGGAAAAAATCAAGCGTCGATTTACGCCAAATTCGATTTTCTCTGTTTTTTCTGCTTGTTCTAGCTCATCTTCTATCATTTTTTTCCTCCAGTTTCACAGCTCTATTATTTCTATTGTACTAGAAATATACTACAATGGAAAGGAGGCTTTCTTTTTTCTGTAGAATAGCTCTCCAAATAATAAATTTCGGTTGACCTTTTTAGCATTTGTGATATAATTTCTTTAATGCTTTTATGTAGTAAAATGTAATAATCAAATAAAGGAGGAGAACATCATCGATCAAGTTATCTTAATTGGCTTCATGGGAGCTGGAAAAACAACGGTTGGAAATATACTCGCAAACTTAGCTAATTTACCGTACATCGATATCGACGAAGTAATTACGAGCGAACAAGGAATGAGTGTATCGGACATTTTTGCTAAATATGGTGAAAAAGAATTCCGCCGTCTAGAACATGAAAAATTAAAAGAATTAGCTAATACCAAAGCCGTTATCGCAACAGGCGGTGGCATTGTTCTCAATCCTGAAAATAGAGAAGTATTAAAAAATACATATCCGGTTATTTATTTAGAAACAGATCCTGAAGTATTTATGAACCGCTTAAAAGGCGACACGACGCGACCACTTGTCCAACAAAAATCAGCCGAAGAAATTCGCGCTATTTTTGAACCAAGGGTTGCCCATTACCAAGCTTCCGCAGATTTCATTGTTAACACTGATAATCGCAATCAACAAGAAGTTGCTGCAGCGATTTTGGCTATGTTAGATAAGTAAAAAACAGCGCTAATAGCTAGCGCTGTTTTTTTATTCTGTACAGTGTCTGCACCACATATCCGGTAATACAGACGTATAGTCTTTTGTAAATGTTAATAAATCATAAAACATACTATCTGCATATCCCGCATCAATGCCTTCGATTTTATTCAATTCAATTTCGCGATGAAGTGACTCGAGAGCTGCATCACGGAGCGCCGGCAAAACATAACCTGTGATTTTGATTTGTGCTAAAGCAGCCGAAACAGTAATTCTATCGGATGTTCGAACATCACTACCAAACTCGGCCAATAATTGCTGCAAACGGTCTACCCCATCATCTTTTGCTGGAACATAGCTCGCTTTTTTCACTGTTTCCATCATGTATTTTGGAAAAGCAGCTAAATGAAGTCCTTGATCACTTTTATCACTAAAATATTCTTCTAAACGGCGCAATACCTCGAGGCCATCCTCATAGCCAAATGGACCGTACGTATCTTGTTCATCTAAATAAAAACTTGCTTTAAAGTGCTCATTGAAATGCGGGTGCGTTGTTTCGCTGTTTAATGCGGCATTCGGTTTGTCAATATACATCGTAATCGCCATTCTCATTTCCTCCATTCATGTGAAACTTCCTACATTCATCTTACCAAATTACGCTCTCATTTGAAAGGAGAAAAAAATATGACAATTTTACAACAATTTTATGATCGTTTTTCACCGTTTTTGTATTTTAATTAACCCAAATGTGATAATATTGTTAAAAATTAATCAAAACATCTGATAAACGTTAAATTATACACCTTTGACCATTTTTTTATTTCGTGGTTAAATAAAAACTGGACTTGATTTTTGTTAATCTCGTCTGTTAATTTATTAGTCAACCACACACACTCGAAAACAAAAACCGCCATTTATCCCATTATGGCGGTTTTTGTATACTTTATTTTAAATCTAAAACAGTGACTGCTTCAATGTGGGTCGTCATTGGGAACATATCCACTGGTTGGACTTTCTTCGCTACGTAGCCGCCATCTGTTAATATTTTCATATCACGAGCTAATGTTCCTGGATTACAAGAAACATAAACGACTTTCTTCGGCTTCATCGCTAAAATCGTTTCAAGTAGTTTCTCATCGCAGCCTTTTCTAGGTGGGTCAACTACTAAAACATCTGCCACGATTCCAGCTTTATACCACGCTGGAATGACCTCTTCTGCTTTCCCTGTTTCAAACGTTGTATTCGTGAGTTCATTTAATTCTGCATTAGCCCGAGCATCTTGAATTGCTTGGTCCACAATTTCAACCCCGTACACATGCTTGGCTTTTTTGGCTAGGCAAAGGGAAATGGAGCCGATGCCGCAATAGGCGTCAATCACTGTTTCTTCCCCAGTTAGCTCAGCTGCATCGATTGCTTGTTGATACAAGACCTCTGTTTGCAGTGGATTCACTTGGTAGAATGAACGAGCCGAAATGGCGAATCTAATACCATGAATCGTATCTTCAATGATATCTTTCCCCCAAAGTGTTTTCGTCCGATCACCAAAAATGACATTGGTTTTATGTGGGTTGATATTTTGAACGATCGATGTTAATTCCAGTTGTTCTGTCAAATCACGAACTATTTCATCCTTAAAAGGTAAACGTTCTTTCGTTGTGACAAATACAATCATTAGTTGCCCAGTGGTATGCGCAAAACGCGTCATAATATGGCGGATATCGCCTTTTCCTGTTTTTTCATCGTAGGGCTCTGTACCATATTTGGCAAGGATTTCTCGTGCTTTTTGAACAGCAAAATCACCTTGTTCATTGTGAATCAAACAGGTAGACATATCAATAATCGCATGACTTCTTTTTTGGTAAAAGCCAGCTGTTAATTTGCCATTCACGAAACCGACCGGCACTTGTGATTTGTTGCGGTAACGCCACGGATTCTCCATGCCAAGTGCGGCTGGTACTTCTACATTTAGTTTACCAATTCGTTTCATCGTTTCTTCCACTTGATTTCGTTTGAATTCAAGTTGACCCTCGTAGCTTAAATGCTGCAAACTACAGCCGCCGCATTTCGAATAAACCGCACAAGGTGGTTCCACGCGATTAGGGCTAACCGTTTCGATATTTTCCATCCGAGCAAAACCATAATTTTTATTTAATTTAATAATTTTGGCTGTCACTTTTTCTCCAGGTAATGTATTGGGAATAAAAAGTGGATACCCGTCGATTTTGCCAACTCCACTGCCATCATGCGTTAAATCTTCAATTGTTAGTTCAATGGATTGGTTCTTCTTTAAAAGGGATGCTTCCAAAGTCCCTTGCCCCTCTCTTTGCTTTACTTAATAATGTATTCCATGCCGATTGGTTCTTGAATCACAGCTTCTTCTTGCTCTTTAAAAACTAGCATCGTATTTTTCTGTAAGGTAAAATCGTATACAAATGATTTTGGATAAATCGTCACATTTTTAGTGATGATAAGCTCTTTTGTATTATCTGTAATCGTCACTTTATCTGGAATACTGCTATTAAAAATGCCGGCTGCTACTTCTGCGTCATCGCTTGAAAAACTAGTTTTCAGAGATGCTTTTATTTCGTTATTATCGGTTTCTTCTATTTTTAATGGTGTTTTGTCTGTTTGGACAGATCGTTCACCACTTGTAATTTCATAGTTCGCCAATTTTTTCTGAATAGTGGTTGTTGGGTAGCGGTATTTGGTGTTGGTGATGTACTCGGAAACTTTCTTTGCTTCAATCCGAAGGCGATATGCTTTGATATCTTTATACCGATCGTTAGAAGCCGCTAGTTCTTTCAAAATTTCTTCGTTTGTTGTAGTTAAAATTAAATCTCCATTTGCGGCAATCGTTGTTTGTGTGTTCGCTGCAGGGATGGATAAGATTATATTGTCTTGTATCGGAATTTGCATTTGGTTGTTTATCCATACTTTGTTACTTTCAATTAGCTCTGCCTTCGTTACTTTTGGAGCTTGCTCTTCTGCGTCCACTTGCCAAAAGAAAAAAACAGCCGCTGCGATAGCAATGATAAAGATGATTATTATCATCGTGATTTTTTTAAATAAATGCTCACTTGCCATATCGCATTCACCTCATTTCTTGTCAGACTACTTATTATACTTGTTTTAAGCAAATAAGACAAATAACTAACAATAATTACATCCTTTTTACTATGTTGCAATTAGGACGTTTAGGCTAAAAGAAAAAAACTACCAGGCTGGGCAGTTTTTAGCTATTTTCTTTTATGAATAAATCGGTTGCAGGGATATCATCCACACTTGCGAAAAATTCAATATGTTGTTTTAAATTGCGGAATGCCATTGGGGTTTCCCCACCAAGCTCCCCGTCAAGGTTGATTAACATTTTGTCCTCTGAATGGACAATTACTTTTTCGGATTTTACATAGATGACATTTGGTTCTTTAATATGATCGCCTCTAAGCGCTAATGTGACTAAACGGATAAATTCTGCTAAATTGACTTTTTTTACAATAATTAGTGAAAATTTACCGTCGTCTAGCTTGGCGTCAGGGGCAATTTTTTCGAAGCCACCGATTGAATTCGTTAATCCTAGTAGGAAAAACATTACTTCTCCTTCAAAAATACCTTGATCGTATTCTACTTTTACTTTGGTTGCTTTCAAGGAAGGTAACATTTCAATTCCTTTTAAATAATAAGCAAGTTGTCCAAGCATTGTTTTTAATCGGCTAGGAACGTCGTAGGTTAGTTCTGTTAACCGACCGCCGCCACCAATATTAATAAAATACGTTTCGTTTGCTTTACCTATATCCATTGCTACACTTTGACCAGCTGCTATAATCTTCGTTGCTTTTATCACGTCTCTAGGAACATGTAAGGCTCTTGCAAAATCATTGGTTGTCCCGGTTGGTATAATCCCTACTTTGGGGCGATATTCTTTTTCTGCAATCCCGTTAATGACTTCATTAATGGTTCCATCTCCGCCAGCTGCTACGACTAAATCAAATCGATCTCTTACAGCTTCTTCGGCTGCGCGTTTGGCGTCATCTGGTTCTGCAGTAGTTGCGTGTGCAGATGTTACATAGCCCGCTTCCTCTAATATCGAAAGGACATCTGCAAGGTTTTTCTTAATGATTTCTCTTCCAGATGTGGGATTATAAATAACTCGAGCGTGTTTTTGCATTATGTTCGTCCTCTCCTTCACTCAAACAGCGTTGTTCAAAAGAAAAGCGCGTTTTGACACATGATAGTAATATTATAGCAAATTTCGCCATAAATTCCTAATAAATACAAGCAGTGAAGCGAAATGCCTCACTGCTTGCTTTTTTAGCGTTTGTTCATTTCTTCTAATAATAGTTTGTTTGCCATCGGTGGATTTGCTTGGCCTTTTGTTGCTTTCATTACTTGACCAATTAAGAATCCAACAGCACGGTCTTTACCATTTTTAAAGTCGACGATAGATTGTTCATTGTTATCCAAAATTTCACCGATGATTGTGCGTAATGCTCCTTCATCAGAAATTTGAACAAGTCCTTTGTCTTTAACAACTTGCTCTGCGTCGCCGCCATTTTGCGCTAATTCGCGGAAAACTTTTTTGGCAATTTTAGAGGAAATTGTGCCGGCCTCGATTAATTTAATCATGCCTGCTAGGTTTTCTGGTGTTAGGCCTGTTTCATGCAGTTCTTTTTGTTCTGCATTTAAGTAAGCGGAAACCTCACCCATTAACCAGTTAGACGCTTGTTTAGCATCCGCTCCAGCTGCAAGAGTTGCTTCAAAGAAATCAGACATTTCTTTTGTTAGCGTTAGAACCATTGCATCATACGCAGGTAAACCAAGATCGTTAATATAACGGATTTGGCGTTTATCTGGAAGTTCAGGAATTTCAGCGCGGATACGTTCTTTCCAAGCTTCATCAATAAATAAATCTACTAAGTCTGGCTCTGGGAAATAACGATAATCGTCGGATCCTTCTTTGATACGCATCAAGGAAGTTTTTCCAGTTGCTTCTTCAAAACGACGTGTTTCTTGTTCGATAATGCCACCAGAAAGAAGTACTTCTGCTTGGCGTTTTTCTTCGTATTCGATACCTTTACGCACGTTATTGAAGGAGTTTAGGTTTTTAAGTTCTGTTTTTACGCCAAATTCTTCGCGACCGACTGGACGGATAGAAATGTTGGCATCACAGCGCATCGAACCTTCTTCCATTTTTACGTCGGATACGCCAGTGTATTGAATGATTGATTTTAGTTTTTCCAAGTAGGCATACGCTTCTTCTGCAGAGCGAATGTCTGGTTCAGAAACGATTTCGATGAGCGGTGTTCCTTGACGGTTAATATCCACTAATGAATAACCATGAGATGTATGCGTGTTTTTACCAGCATCTTCTTCTAAATGAAGACGAGTGATGCCGATTTTTTTCTTTTTACCGCCAACTTCGATTTCAATCCAACCATGTTCGCCGATTGGTTTATCGAATTGGGAAATTTGGTATGCTTTGGGATTATCTGGATAAAAATAGTTTTTGCGGTCGAATTTTGTATGTTCCGCAATTTCACAGTTGATTGCCATTGCCGCTTTCATACCGAATTCTACGGCACGTTTATTTAAAACTGGTAAAACACCTGGCATACCTAAGTCTACCACGGTTGTATTTGTATTTGGTTCTGCTCCAAAATGAGCTGGCGCAGAAGAAAATATTTTTGAATTGGTTTTTAACTCTACGTGAACCTCAAGTCCAATAACTGTTTCAAAATTCATTGCTACGCCTCCTATAAGTTTGGTTTTTCTTTATGGAATGTTGTTTCTTGTTCAAAAGCATGTGCTACTTTGTATAATAATGATTCTTCAAAGTAGTTACCGATAATTTGTAAGCCTACTGGTAAGCCATCTGAGAATCCACAAGGAACAGAAATAGCTGGTACGCCGGCTAAGTTAATCGGAACAGTTAAAATATCATTGGAATACATTGTAATTGGATCATTGATCATGCCGTCAATTTTGAAAGCTGTTGTCGGGGAACTTGGTCCGATAATTACATCATAGTTTTCAAATACATTAACGAAATCTTGTTTAATTAATGTACGTGCTTGTTGTGCTTTTTTGTAGTAAGCATCGTAATAACCCGAGCTTAACGCATATGTTCCAAGCATAATACGACGTTTTACTTCATCGCCAAAACCTTCAGAACGCGTTTTTGTATAAAGTTCTTCTAAAGTAGTCGCGTTTGGAGAACGGTATCCGTAACGAACGCCGTCAAAGCGAGAAAGGTTAGAAGAAGCTTCACTGGATGCTAAAATATAGTAACTTGCTACACCGTATTCAGAATGCGGTAAAGAAACTTCATCCCAAGTAGCGCCAAGTTTTTCGAGTGTTTTAAGGGCATCTAAGACAGCTTGTTTTACGCCAGGGTCAACGCCTTCGCCAAGATATTCTTTTGGAACACCGATGCGTAAGCCTTTGATGTCGCCAGTTAAGCTATCTGAGAAGCGCTCTACTGGTTGGTTAATGGATGTAGAATCATTTGCATCTAAACCAGAAATCGCTTCTAGTAAATACGCATTATCTTCTACATTTTTTGTAATTGGGCCGATTTGGTCTAAAGAAGACGCAAAGGCAATTAAACCAAAACGAGATACACGGCCATATGTAGGTTTCATTCCGACTACCCCACAAAAAGCTGCTGGTTGGCGAATTGATCCACCAGTATCACTACCAAGCGAGAATAATACTTCGCCGGCTGCAACTGCGGATGCACTACCACCTGAAGAACCACCAGGAACTCTTGATAAATCCCATGGGTTAAATGTTTTGTGGAAATACGATGTTTCTGTCGAGGAACCCATCGCGAATTCATCCATGTTTAATTTTCCGATATTAATTGTTTGTGCATTTTTCAATTTTGAAACAACGGTCGCATCATAAATCGGATCGAAGTTTTCTAAAATTTTACTTGCTGCTGTTGTGCGCAAGCTTTTTGTGACGATATTATCTTTAATCCCGATTGGAAGTCCTGCAAGCATGTTGTTAGGATCTATGCCAGCATCTCCAAGCTCTTCCGCTACATCAAAGGCTGCTTCTTTATTTAATGTAATAAAGGAGCCAACTTTGTCCTCTACGGATTCAATTCGGTTGAATGATTCTGATACTAAATCAAATGGTGTAATCTCTTTTTTTACTAATTTATCATGTAGTTCTTTTACTGAAAAATCAAATAAACCCAAAATAATTTCCCTCCTTAGCTACTTTTATTGTTCCATAATTGTTGGTACTTTGAACATGCCGTCTTGCTCATCTGGCGCATTTTTTAGTACTTCTCTACGATCAAGCCCTTTTGTTGCCACATCTTCTCGTAAAACGTTCGATACTTCAATTGCATGGCTGGTAGGTTCTACATTCGTTGTATCTAAAGTATTTAATTGCTCTACTAGCTCGATAATTTTACCAAGCTGACCAGCGAAAGCAGTTGCTTCTGTTTCTGATACTTCTAATTTGGCAAGATTTGCTACTTTTTCTACTGTTTCTTTTGATATATTTGACAAAATGCCATCCTCCTTTTTAGTGGTACTTTCTACGCGGTAGTACTTCCCGCCTGTTAAAAATGGGAAGAACTGTCCTCTCCTGCATAATTATACAACAGGAAAGAACAATTCGCATTGTTTTTTATTAATCGTAAATGTGGGCAGTTGCTGCATCCTCATTTGCTTTTCTTGTAATTAATGCTGCTGGACCATCTGAAGTCGAAATATTGACTTGTAAATCGGCTGTTTTGGAAAGGTGCTGTCCAACTAAATCCGTTACATATTGTGTAAAGCCAATGATTTCTGCTTCGCCGTAAAATTGTAGTGGAATATCGATACTTAATGCTGCCAATTGGCCATCTTCGTAACGAGCACGTCCTACTACACCAGTGAAGTTCGGATAATAATCTTCAATTGATTTTTTGAAGTTAAGGAAGTTATCATTATCTGTTTTGTGATCTTTGGCAGATTCAGCAGATGGTAACACATAATTTTTTTCCTCTACATCTTTCCAGCTTGAAAGACTATCGCCATTCGCTGTTGCATAAGCAATGAAATTACCTGGAGCGACAGCATCACGTGCGCCTTGTTTGTAAATGGCAATTGTTACAGGAACATTTTCTAACCCTTTTGTTTGGCGAATGCGGTTTAAGACGGTAGCCGACATTTCTTTTCCTTGCGCTAAAAGGTCGCTATCGCTAATCGCTTGTTCATACGTATCGCCATATTGTTCTTTTTGGTAGTAATCGACCGAATTCATCGCGAGCGCAATCGAAATCCCGCCCAGTGCCACTGTGTCTTTATCTGTTTGTTTTAAATAATCTTGTTCTAAAATGTGTGCTAGATAAATCGGATTACGGTCTTTGCCATCGCCATTGCTCTCTGGATTTAAACCGTTGGGATTTTTCTCGCTTTTTCTGTCTAACCATTTTTGTAACGTTTCTTTATCCAAATATTGTCCTTCTTGGAAAAGATAATTATCTGGTGAGTATTTATTTTGAGAAACACGCATTAAACCAGATTCTAATTCGTTGATATCGTATCTTGAATAAATATTCGATACGACAAGTCCACGAGATTTACTTGCTTTGTATGGTAGTACTGTTTTGTAATAATTGGATGAGATTTGGTTTTTTGTCATGATACCCGTTTCTGCTTTTGTATCGTCTTTTTGCACCACTTTATCGTTTGAGTCGAGTTTTGGGGCACAGCCAGAGAGAACAAGCGTTAAACCGAGCGCTGCAATTATGAGTTTTTTCATTCGTTTAATCCACCTTCGTCTGGTAAGTACTCTATTAAGTCTTCTTCGGACCAAATAGGAATTGCTAGTTCTTCCGCTTTGGCTAATTTAGAACCAGCATCACTGCCAGCTACAACAACATCCGTTTTCTTACTGACGCTTCCAGAAACATTTCCGCCGAGTGATTCGATTAATGCTTTTGCATCATTACGCGTTAACTTCTCTAGTTTCCCAGTTAAGACAACGGTTTTACCTGCGAAAACAAGTTCTTCCTCGGACATATCTTCTAGTTTTGGCCCTGTATAGGTCATATTGACGCCAGCCCTTTTTAGTTCTTCCAATAAATCATGTACTTCTTCATTCGCAAAATAGGTCACAATACTATCGGCCATTTTTTCACCAATGTCGTTAATACTTGTCAGTGTTTCTTTATCTGCTATTTTTAGTTCATCCATTGTGTCGAAATGAACCGCAAGCGATTTGGCTGCTTTGGCACCAACATGGCGAATTCCCAAGCCAAATAGTAATTTTTCCAGCGAATTTTGTTTACTTGCTTCGATGGATGCCAGTAAATTGGTTACTGATTTCTCACCCATTCTTTCTAATTCTAACAGTTTCTCCTTCGAAAGGAAAAACAAATCTGCTACATCTTTGATTAAATGTTGTGAAAATAGCTGGATAATCACTTTTTCGCCGAGGCCATCAATGTTCATCGCATTTCGGGAAACAAAGTGGATAAGACCTTCTTTAATTTGAGCTGGGCACTTAGGATTAATACATCTTAGCGCCACTTCTTCTTCCAAACGAACCAGTTCGCTACCACAAGTTGGGCAGTTTTTTGGCATATGGAAAGGTTCTTCGCTTCCGCTACGTTCTTCGGTGATACTTTTAATGACTTCGGGAATGATATCGCCGGCTTTTTTGATTAAAACGGTATCGCCAATGCGGATATCTTTTTCCGTAATTAAATCTTCGTTATGAAGGGATGCTCGGCTGACAGTAGTTCCAGCAACTCTGACCGGTTCTAACACAGCGGTGGGAGTTATTACGCCAGTTCTACCAACGTTTAGTTCGATATCGAGTAACTTGGTTGGTACTTCTTCGGCTGGGAATTTGTAGGCAATCGACCAACGTGGTGATTTAACCGTGGTTCCCATTTGGCGTTGTTGTTCTAAATTGTTTAGTTTTAACACAATGCCATCGATGTCGTACGCTAAGCCAGCTCGTTTCTCAGTCCATTCTTCAATATAAGCATAAACTTCTTCTAAATTGTTACAAAGTCGGCGCTCTTTATTGACTTTCAGACCTAGCGTTTCCAGCATATCTAAGCCTTCGCTATGGGTTGTAACGCCCATTTCGCCAAAATCAGCTACGGCATAAAGGAAGATATCTAGGTTTCTGGATGCGGCAATTTTTGTATCTAACTGGCGAAGTGAGCCAGCCGCTGCATTTCGAGGATTCGCAAATAACATCTGGCCTTCTTCTTCGCGAATTTCATTTAATTTTTGGAAAGAACGTTTTGGCATGAAAGCCTCACCGCGAACTTCAATCGAATAGTCCTTATGAAGTTTCATAGGAATCGAGCGAATCGTACGTAAGTTAGCCGTAATGTCTTCCCCGATAGTTCCGTCACCACGTGTCGCGCCTTGTTTGTATTTCCCATTTTCGTATTGAAGGGATACTGCCAAGCCGTCAATTTTCAGTTCGCACATATAAGCAATATCATCGCCAACTTTATCGCGAATTCGGCGGTCAAAATCAGCTAAGTCTTCTCGGTTAAAAGCATTGCCTAGACTTAACATTGGCGTGTCATGTGCTACTTTAGTAAAGCCATCTAAAACTTCTCCACCGACTCGTTTCGAAGGAGACTCAGGTGTAACCCATTCGGGATGCGCTTCTTCTATTTTAAGTAATTCTTGCATCTTTTGATCGTATTCGGCATCTTCTACTGTTGGATTATCAATTACATAATAATCATAGCTGTATTGATCAAGTATGTTGATTAGTTCTTCATACCGTTTTTTATCAGCCATCATTTTTCACCTGCTTCTTCCAAATTTATACTTTTTCGATTGGCGCAAATTCTGCGAGCAATCGTTTGACGCCGGTTGGGCTTGGGAATGCGATATCAAGTTCCATTCCGCTGCCTTCCCCTTTGACGCTTACGACTGTTCCTACGCCCCATTTTTTATGGCTCGCTTTATCGCCGACTGTCCAGCCAAGTGTTTCTGCTCCCGAGGATTTGTACGCAGTAGTTGCTTTTTGCGGCATCCGAGGTTTGGCATATGGTTTGTCTGCTTTTAGTTTATTTTCGTTTCCTAATTCTAGTAAGTCGCGTGGAATTTCTCCGATAAAACGAGATTCTTGGTTGGAAGACGGGCGACCGTAAAGCATCCGAGAATATGCGCTCGTTAGGAATAATTCCTCCTCCGCTCTTGTAATACCAACATAAGCAAGGCGGCGTTCTTCTTCCATTTCGTCCTCTTCATAGATAGCTCTGGAATGTGGGAAAATCCCTTCTTCCATCCCTACTAAAAAGACAACTGGAAATTCTAGTCCTTTGGCAGAGTGAAGCGTCATCAGTGTAACCGCTCCGTTTTGCTCTTCATTGTCTTCTTCTAGTTTGTCTACATCTGCAACAAGGGCTAAGTCTGTTAAAAAGGCAATCAACGTTTTATCGTCATTTTCCTTTTCAAAGTTTTGCGTTACAGATAAAAATTCATCGATATTTTCTAAGCGCGTTTGTGCTTCGATTGTTCGTTCATTTTTCAACATAGCGCGGTAGCCTGTTTTTTCAAGGATTTCTTCTACGAGTTCCGTTACGGACAAGAAATCTTGCATTTGTGTGAAGCCGCGAACCAAATCATGGAACGCAACTAAGTCTTTGCTTATTTTAGGTGAAATCCCCGCTAATTCGATACGGTTAAGGACTTCAAATAAGCTCAGGTCATAGGTGTTCGCAACATTATTTAGTTTTTCTAATGTCCCTGGCCCAACGCCGCGTTTCGGTACGTTAATGATACGTGTCAAACTAATATCATCTTCGTTATTACTAATCAGACGCAAATACGCCAAAATGTCTTTAATTTCTTTTCTGTCATAGAACTTCGTACCGCCGACCATCGTGTAAGCCATATTCGACTTCATGAAATATTCTTCCATTACACGGGACTGGGCGTTAGTTCTATAAAGAATCGCAAAGTCAGAAAGTGGGCGACTGGAGTTATTCACTTCTTCTTGAATTTTCATTACAACATAAGCTGCTTCTTCTTTTTCCGTGAGTGCCTTATGGTAAAAAATCTTTTTCCCTTCTGCATTGCTAGTCCAAAGATTTTTTGGTTTACGGTTACCATTGTTTTCGATAACCCGGTTCGCCGCTTCTAAAATACGTTTGGTCGAACGGTAATTCTCTTCTAATAAAATGGTTTTCGCATTTGGGTAATCTTTTTCGAAGGACATAATGTTACTAATATCCGCCCCGCGCCAACCATAGATAGATTGATCCGAGTCACCTACGACACATAAGTTTTTAAAACGAGATGCAAGTTGTTTTACGAGTAAATATTGCGCGTGGTTCGTATCTTGGTACTCATCCACGTGAATGTATTGAAACTTGCGCTGATAGTATTCTAAAACATCTGGTACGCGTTCAAATAATTGAATCGTCACCATGATTAAATCGTCAAAATCGAGTGCTTGGTTCTTTTTGAGTTTCTTTTCGTATTTTTCATAGACTTCGCCGACCATTTTGTCATAGAAACCACTTGCTTCTTTGATATATTCACTCGCAGAAATAAGTTCATTCTTGGCATTACTAATCGAAGCCAGAATACCTCGTGGCTCAAACTTCTTCGGATCGACATTCTTTTCTTTAAGAATGCCTTTAATAACCGATAATTGGTCGCCGCCATCTAAAATAGTGAAATTGCGTTCATAACCAATCCGGTCAATATCACGACGTAAAATTCTTACGCACATCGAGTGGAATGTGGAAATCCAGATAGATTCCGCTTCTCCGCCCATTAAATTGCCAATCCGTGACTTCATTTCACGTGCAGCTTTGTTCGTAAACGTAATCGCTAAAATATTATAAGGATTCACGCCACGTTCTCTCACTAAATAAGCTATCCGGTGGGTTAAAACACGTGTTTTCCCACTCCCGGCACCAGCCATAATTAATAAAGGTCCTTCTGTACTTTCTACTGCTCTACGTTGTTCAGGATTTAATCCGTCAACTAATTCTTTTGCATTCAATTGCATTCTCCTATACACCACCATACAAACATTTGTTCTTATTTTATCATACTACACTTTATAATCAAACCGTTTTCTTTGTAAAAATACTGGCGGTTTCGAGTGCTTTTTCTAAATCTTCATAAATAATGTTGCCAACAATAATCGTATCTGCGTATTTTGCCATCTCAGCTGCTTGTTCTTTGGAACGAATCCCGCCGCCATACCAAAATTTTGTATCAGTTAAGACTGCCGTTACTTTTCGTGCAACTTCCGGATCTCCGTACTTGCCACTATATTCGACATAAAAAATGGGCAGATGAAATATATTCTCCGCTAAACGCGCATAAGCAACAATATCTTCATCCGTTAAATCCGTCTTAGCTTCCGTTAAATGGGCCACTTTGGCGTCTTTATTTAAAATAACATAACCTTCTGAAGTGACTCGTTTCCAAGGGATAAAGTCTCCTACTTCTTTGATTAGCTCCTTGTGTAAGCCGTGTGTCCACTGACTATTTTCCGTATTCAACACAACAGGAATTAAAAAATGTTCTGCTTCCGGTAAAATCATGGATTCATCACTTACTTCAAGAAAAATCGGCAAGTCTGTTTCGGCTAATAATTCATATAGATTTTGGACTGCTTCGATTTGTATATTATCTGTCCCGCCAATGATAAATCCATCGGTTCCAGAATGGATGAGCTTCGTGAGGTCATTCGTAGGTAAATGCTTTGCTGGGTCTAACTTGAATAAATGCTTCATTTGCTCCTCCAAGTCTCTATAATGGGATATCTTATTATAGCATTAGTTACATTTCACCGCACCCTTACGACCAAAATTTTTAACTTTTTTTAAGCTTTTTTTAGCAGTTGTTGTTGGGATAGCTTTTAATTTATGGTATGATGGGGAAAATTTGATTTTATGTTAACTTCTGAGTACTTACATAGAAAAAAGGAAATGGGGATATTATGCAAGAAAACAGAGAAGAATGGGGCTCAAAAATCGGATTTATTTTAGCATCCGCTGGGTCCGCAATAGGAATTGGTGCAATTTGGAAACTGCCTTATGTGGCTGCAACTGCAGGAGGTGGCGCATTTTTCTTATTATTTTTAGTTTTAACGCTTGTTGTTGTCATGCCACTTTTGATTGCAGAATTTGTGATCGGTCGAGGTTCTGGTGGAGATGCGGTTCAATCTTATAAAACGCTCGCTCCCGGAACAAAATGGAATTTACTTGGAAAATTAGGCGTAGTTGGCGCGAGTATTTTATTTTCGTTTTACAGCGTTGTGGGTGGTTGGATTATTACTTACTTAATTAAAACGCTTGTTGGTGGGATTGCTGGGGAAAATCAAGTGAGTTTGCTTCATGATTTCCAAGTGACGACAGCCAATCCGTGGATATCGGTGGGCGCGACCATTTTCTTTATTTTACTGAATGTCCTTGTGATTAGTCGTGGGGTTGTAAGTGGAATTGAAAAAATGAGCAAGTTTATGATGCCGGCCTTATTTATTTTATTTATCGTTTTAATTATTCGTTCTTTAACACTTCCTGGTGCGATGGAAGGCGTCACATTTTTCTTACGACCAGATTTTAGTCATTTTACTGCCCAAACAGTTCTGATTACACTCGGGCAGGCGTTCTTCTCCCTTAGTGTGGGGATTTCGGTCATGGTGACGTATAGTTCTTATTTGAATCGTTCGGTTAGTTTGCCACAGTCGGCAATTTCCGTTTCGCTTATGAACGTGTTTGTTTCGCTTCTTGCTGGCTTAGCAATTTTCCCGGCTGCGTTTTCGTTTCATATTACGCCTGATGCAGGCCCTGGATTGCTGTTTGTTATTTTACCGTCGATTTTTAATCAGTTGCCATTTGGGATATTATTCTTTATTATTTTCTTGATTTTGTTTTTATTCGCCGCATTAACATCTAGTTTCTCGATGCTTGAAGCAACTGTTGCGCCGCTAATGAACGCGGGTATGAGCCGTAAAAAAGCGAGCCTTTGGATGGGACTTGTCATTGTTATCCTAGCGATTCCAAGTGCGCTAAGTTTCGGTGTTTGGAGTGACGTTCAAATTTTCGGACTGAGCATTTTTGATGCCGCAGATTTTCTTGTATCAAATATTATTTTACCAGTTGGTGCTTTGTTTATCGCGATTTTTGTTGGCTACCGGCTACCGCGCGAATTATTGTTAAAAGAATTTACAGCGAGCAGCCATTTTGGCAAAAAGGCCTTTATTATTTGGCTCTTTCTCATTAAATATATTGCGCCAATCGCGATTATTTTTGTCTTTCTTTCAGCAACTGGCTTAATCAAGTTCCTCTTCTAACGAAAAAAAGCAATTCGCTTAAATTTAGCGAATTGCTTTTTTTAGATTGCCATAAGGACAATGCTTGTTACACAAATCAAAATTCCACTGAGGCCAATCGCCGTCCCAATCGCTCGTTTTTCTCTAACGTTAGCAAGTGTCGTAAAAATAAAACAAATGATAAAGACCCAGTGCCAAAGTAAAGAAAAATCAAGTCCTGTACCAGTGGAAATCATATTAATCACAAAGTAAATAACTGCAAGTGCAAGAATAGAAATGATTACAATCTGATAGGTTTTACTATTAAATTTTTTCAACTTCCATCCCTACCAATCTTATTCCGGCTTTGTCATTCTTGAAAATACGACATCATACATATCATTGCCGTAATGAAGTGAACGTTTTACACGTGAAATAGTTGCTGTACTTGCCCCAGTTTCTGATTCAATCACATTGTATGTTTTTCCATCATGAAGCATTTTTGCTACTTGGAAACGTTGAGCCATGGACTGTATTTCATTCACTGTACATACATCATCAAAAAAAGCATAACATTCTTCTAAATTCTCGAGCGTTAAAATCCCTTGGAAGAATTCATCCAATCCTTGTCCACGCAACTTCTCTATTTGCATATCTTTACCTCCAAATAATCTCATATATCCTACTTTCATATTTTAACGTACCAACGCGTAAAACACAAACGTTTCTCTTCACTAAATGAACAAAAAAAGTACCATCTCCGCATTTTATACAGAGATAGTACTTTTTTATTATTCCGCTTTCGTGCCAATATCGATTCGATAAAAGAAATTGGGATTATCCAGTTTTTGCATTTCTGGATAAAGTAATGTGCGCGCATCACTCATCGTTTCAGCTTCTTTTGCGAGTAGTAAGACGCGTCCGCCATTCGAAACAAATTCACCATTTTCATCTTGCTTCGTCCCCGCATGGTAAACTGCTATATCATCTGCTATATCATTTAGCCCAGTTAGCTTATTTCCTTTATCGTAATGTGCTGGATAGCCGGCGCTTGCTAAGACAACACCAAGCGTAATTCCCGCTTTTTTAAAACGGACATCCGGTTTTTCATTGTTAAGTAAAGCACCAATCAGTGCGGCAAAATCACTTTCTAAACGTGGCAATACCACTTGTGTTTCTGGATCGCCGAATCGTGCGTTAAATTCAATGACTTTTGGTCCATCCTCCGTTAAGATAAGTCCTGCATAAAGAATACCGCGGAAATAACGGCCTTCGTCCACCATTCCTTTTGCAGCTGGGCGAAGAATTGTTTGGACAGCTTTTTCTACAACTGCATCAGAAATGTGCGGTACTGGCGAATAAGCGCCCATTCCACCGGTGTTTGGTCCTTTATCGCCTTCATAGGCACGTTTATGATCTTGCGCAATCGCCATTGGGTAAACTTCTTCTCCGTTTACGAAAGCCATCAAGGAAAACTCTTCTCCTGCTAGGAAGTCTTCGATAACGACTTTGAGAGAGGCATCACCGAATTTTTCTTCGAGTAGCATATCTTTTAATGCAAGCACTGCTTCTTCCATTTCTAGCGCTACTGTGACACCTTTTCCAGCGGCTAGTCCGTCTGCTTTGATAACAATCGGCACACCGCGCTCATCCAAATAGGCTTTAGCTTCCGCATAATCAGTGAACGTTTTTGATGCTGCTGTTGGAATAGCATATTTCTTCATAAATTGTTTCGCGAAATCTTTGCTTCCTTCAATAAGAGCGGCATTGGCTTTTGGTCCGAACGCTTTGATTCCGGCTTCTTCCAGTGCATCGACCATCCCTTCCAAAAGAGGCACTTCAGGCCCAACGATAACAAAAGCAATTTCCGCTTTCTTCGCAAAATCAATTAAACCTGCTTTATCGGTTTCAGCAATAGCCACTAATTGAATACTGTCTAGACGCATTCCGTCATTTCCTGGAGCGCAATATACGTTTTCAACCTCGTTTGATTCTAATAATTTTTTACTAATAGCATGTTCTCGACCACCGCTACCAACTACTAATAAGTTCATTTAATTACACGTCCTTTTATGAGGATTAATGTTTGAAATGTCGTACATGTGTTAGCACCATCGAAATGCCATATTTATCAGCCATCGCAATCGATTCTTTGTCTTTAATCGAGCCACCCGGTTGAATAATCGCTGTAATCCCTGCTTTTGCAGCAGCTTCGACCGTATCATCCATTGGGAAAAAGGCATCTGACGCAAGGACCGCGCCTTTCGCTTTTTCACCCGCTTGTTCGATTGCAATGAAAGCCGAGCCAATTCGATTCATTTGTCCAGCACCAATTCCAAGTGTTTGTTTATCAGATCCTACAACAATCGCATTGGATTTTACATGTTTCACAATTTTCCACTGCGCAAGGAGAGCTTTCATTTCAGCTTCTGTTGGTTGTTTTTCAGTCACTACTTCATAGTTTGCTGTATCTTCTACAATGGAATCGCTCGCTTGAACAAGCAGTCCACCATTGATAGATGTTTTCTCAAAGCCTTCCACCGAACCAGCAAACGGAACAGTTAACAAGCGGATATTTTTCTTTTTCGCTAAAATGGCAAAAGCTTCTTCGGAAAAACTCGGCGCAATGATAATTTCTAAGAAAATTTTGCTCATATGTTCAGCCGTTTTCGTGTCAACTTCTTTATTTAAAGCAACAATCCCGCCAAAAATGGACGTTTCATCTGCTTCATAAGCTTTTAAATAGGCTTCTTCAATGTTTTCGCCAACACCAACACCGCATGGATTCATGTGTTTCACAGCAACCGCAACTGGCTCCGTAAACTCATTTGCGATTTTAAGGGCTGCATCTGCATCGCGAATGTTGTTATAAGATAACTCTTTGCCGTGCAACTGTTTAGCCGTACTAATGGAATTATTGGCCGCGCGAGGTTCTGTATAAAAAGCTGCATCTTGATGAGGGTTCTCACCGTAACGCAAGACTTGTTTTCGATTATAAGTAAATGTTACTTTTTCTGGGAAAGTTTCTCCAGTAATGTCTGTTAAGTATTCTGCAATTAAAGCATCATAGGCCGCTGTGTGCCGGAAAACTTTCGCAGCTAGACGTTGGCGTGTTTCAAAAGTCGTTGCCCCGTGTGTTTGTAGTTCTGTAAGCACTGTATCGTAGTCCGCCGTATCAACCACAACAGTCACCGCCGCATAATTTTTCGCAGCAGAACGTAACATCGAAGGTCCACCAATATCAATATTTTCAATCGCTTCTTCTAAAGTAACGCCAGGTTTTTGAATCGTTTCTTGGAAAGGATACAAATTAACGATGACTAAATCAATCGGCTTGATGTCATGTGCGGCAATAGCTTCCATATGTTCCGCTGTATCACGTCTCGCAAGCAGCCCGCCATGAATCGCTGGATGAAGTGTTTTCACTCGGCCATCAAGCATTTCAGGAAATTCGGTGACGTCTTCAATCCCCGTCACTGGTACGCCAGCTTGTTCAAATGCCGCTTTTGTTCCACCAGTCGAAATAATTTCTACGCCAAGTTCTACTAATTTTTCTGCAAATGGCACGATGCCGGTTTTATCTGATACACTAATAAGCGCTCTTTTCATGATAATTAATCGTTCCCTCCATTTTGAATTAATCCTCGAATCACTTTTGGATAAAAAATATGTTCTACTTGATGAATTTTTTCAGCTAAAGTATCTGCGGTTTCCGAAAATTCAATCGGTACTTTCACTTGGTCAATGATTGGCCCTGTATCCATTCCAGCATCGACAAAATGAGCAGTGACACCCGTTTCCGAAACCTTCGCCTGAATTGCTTGACCAATCGCATCTTTTCCTTTGAATGCAGGTAATAGCGAAGGATGCAAGTTAACAATTTGCTCAGGAAATTCCGCTAGCAAAGTTGGTCCAATTAAACGCATATATCCCGCGAGCACTAATAAATCAATTTCCAATCCACGCAGTTCTAACAAAATTTCCGTTTCAAACGCTTCTTTATCCGGATAATTTTTCGCTTCAAAAAGGAACACCGGAATACCATGCTTGTTCGCGCGTTCTAAAACATAAGCATTGGCTTTATCACATACAAGTAATTTCACGTGTAGCTTAATGAACGCATCATCCACTAAAGCTTGAAAATTCGAACCGTTACCAGAAGCAAAAATGGCTATATTCATCCTTTTTTGCCTCCTGCGAAAATAACCGCGTCGCTTTCACGTGTTGTAACTTCACCGATAACATAAGCCGCTTCACCGTTTTGGATGAGCACTTCTAACGTTTTTTCGACATCCGCGTTTGCCACTGCGAGCACCATGCCAATACCCATATTGAAAATCTCGTACATTTCAAGTTCTTTTAATTGGCCATATTTCTTCATCACATCAAAAATCGGCAACACCGGCCATGATCCAAGTTCCACTTTCACTGCTAAATCCTTCGTTAACATCCGTGGTAAATTTTCGACAAATCCGCCGCCAGTCACATGCGTAATCCCGTGAACGTCCACTTGTTTTAACACTTCTAAAACTGGCTTCACATAAATCCGTGTCGGTTTAAGCAGCTCTTCCGCAAGTGGCACGTCTAATTCCGCAAGTTCCGCATCCAAAGTAAAATCGTTATCTTTAAAGAAAATTTTCCGAACGAGCGAGTAACCATTGCTATGAATCCCGCTAGAAGGAATGCCAATTAGCGTATCAGAAGCTTTAACCGCGCCTTCTGTAATCAGCTTCTGTTTCTCAACAGCGCCAACAGTAAAACCAGCTAAATCATAATCTTCCGCGCCGTACATATCTGGCATTTCCGCTGTTTCGCCGCCAATTAAAGCCGCACCAGCTTGTTCACAGCCATCAGCCACACCTTTCACAATTTGTTCCATTTTCACCGGGTCTGTTTTCCCTGTTGCGATATAATCTAAGAAAAATAATGGCTCGGCACCTTGAGCTAAAATGTCATTGACACACATTGCCACGCAGTCAATCCCGATAGTATCATGCTTATCTGCTTCAATAGCCAAAAGTAATTTCGTCCCAACACCATCTGTACCAGAAACAAGAACAGGCTCTTTTAACTTCAAACTGCTTAAATCAAACATTCCGCCAAAAGAACCAAGCGCTCCCATCGCGCCTATTCGTTCTGTTCTAGCTACATGTTTTTGGATGCGTTCCACTACTTGATAGCCAGCTTCTACGTCCACGCCTGCTTTACTATATGCATTCTCTGCCATTCGATTTGTCACTCCTCATTATTTTTCTGCTTCTAAGCTCGCTAAATATTCCGCTTCATAATCGTATAAAGGGGTTGGATAATCGCCGTTAAAATAAGCCATACAAAGTCCCCCGTAAGGTTCGTTCGGATAAGGTCTACCAATCGAATCCACTAAACCTTCTTCACTCAAATACTCTAAAGAATCAGCGCCAATAATCCGGCAAATTTCATCAACAGAATAATTAGAGGCAATTAATTCATTTCGCGTTTGAATATCGATACCGTAAAAACAAGGATAGGCAAGTGGTGGTGAAGCAATTCGCACGTGTACTTCCGCTGCACCCGCTTCCCGTAAAAGTTGCACAATCCGTTTACTCGTCGTCCCGCGCACTATCGAATCATCAATCATGACAACCCGTTTGCCTTCCACAACGCCGCGCACCGCCGAAAGTTTCATTCTAACCCCTTGCTCTCTAAGCTCTTGCGATGGCTGAATAAAAGTTCTTGCCACATATCTATTTTTGATAAGACCAAGCTCGTAAGGAAGTCCCGCTTCTTCCGCATAACCAATCGCCGCAGAAATACTCGAATCTGGCACACCAGTCACAACATCCGCATCAATAAAAGCTTCTTTCGCCAGCCTTTTCCCAGAACGTTTTCTTGCCGAGTGGACATTAATCCCCGCAATATTTGAATCCGGTCGAGCAAAATAAATATACTCCATACTACAAATCGAATGCGTCACATTTTCCGTGAATTTTTCAATTCGCAGTCCGTCATTATTAATAATGATCAATTCGCCAGGTTCCACATCACGGACAAATTCCGCGCCAACCGTTTCGAAAGCACAGGTTTCCGAAGCGACTACATAAGAATCGCCAATCCGACCAATCGAAAGTGGTCTAAAACCATTCGGATCAAGCGCAGCGTACATCGTATCTTCCGTCAAAAGCATATACGCAAAGCCACCTTTTACCTTGTTTAAAGCCACTTTCAAATCTTCTACAAAGTCACCAGTATGGCTACGTTTAATTAAATGCGCCAAAACTTCCGTATCCGAACTCGTTTGGAAAATAGCCCCTTCTTCTTCCAGTTCACGACGTAAACTTTTTGCATTAACCAAATTCCCGTTATGCGCAAGTGCTAAAGAAGAACTATGAAAATGAAATAAAAATGGTTGTACATTGCCTAAGTTTTTTTGGCCAGCTGTCGCATAACGAACGTGCCCAATGGCTGCCTTACCTTTTAAATCGTCTAGTTCACCGTGCTTAAATACATCTGCCAAAAGTCCAAGATTCCGGTGACCTTTCAGCGTTTCTCCGTCTGTTGAAACAATTCCGGCCCCTTCTTGACCGCGATGTTGTAAACTATGCAACCCATAATAGGTGATTTCCGCTGCATTAGGATGATCCCAAATACCAAAAATACCACATTCTTCATTAAGTCCTTTTACTTCAGCAAGCATGGAATAGCCCCTTCCCAAATGGATCGTAATTCCGTTGTTTTCGCTGTTACTAGGTCTTCCTTATGTTTCACACGAATCGTATCATCCGCCGTTACTACACCAAGACGATAAACTTTTTCTAATTCCATTAATTGCGCAAATGCTGCTTCATTTTCCGGTTTTACCGATACTAAGAAACGTGATTGCGATTCACTGAAAAGCTGATTTAACGCGAATGGTACTTCTACATCCGCACCAAGTCCCGCTTTAAAAGTCGCCTCCGCAAGTGCAACACCAAATCCACCCTCTGCCAAATCATGACTAGAAGCAACTAAACCTTCTCGGATCGCTGTCAAAAGTAATTGTTGGTATTTTTTCTCTGTCGCCAAATCTAATTCCGGCGCACGTCCGCTAATTTTCCCTTGTTGAATTTTCTGCAACTCCGAACCACTATATTCAGCTTTTGTTTCACCGATTAAGAAAATCACATCGCCACTAGCTTTAAAATCTTGTGTCGTAATATGCGCCAAATCTTCTACTAAACCAACCATCCCAATGACAGGCGTTGGATAAATCCCGGTACCATCTGTTTCATTATAAAGCGACACATTCCCCGAAATAACAGGCGTATCAAGCTCTAAACAAGCCGCACTAATACCATCTGCCGCTTTTTCAATTTCCCAAAAAATTTCTGGTTTTTCTGGATTACCAAAATTAAGTCCATCTGTAATCGCGAGTGGTTTCCCGCCAGAACAAACGATATTGCGCGCCGCTTCCGCAACCGCTATCGCTCCGCCCACTTCAGGATCAAGATACAAATAGCGCGAGTTACAATCGGTCGTCATCGCAATTGCCTTCTCTGTTCCACGCACACGGACAATCGCCGCATCCGACCCAGGTACAACCGCTGTATCCGTCCGTACTTGGTAATCATATTGCTCATAAATATGGCGTTTACTTGCAATCGTCGGCTGAGCAAGCAGTTCTTTCCAAACAGCCACCACGTCGTCCATAACTGGCACAAACGCTTCCTCTTCTTGGAAAGCTTGATAACGAGCTGGCTCTTTCGAAGGCTTATGATAAACCGGTGCGTCTTCCGCAAGTGCATCAACAGGAACGTTAGCAACCACTTCCCCGTGATGAATAATTTTGTACATTTTATCATCGGTTACTTGACCAATTACAACCGCCTCTAAACCATAACGTTCAAATAACG
Organism: Listeria cossartiae subsp. cossartiae; assembly: GCF_014224155.1. Taxonomy (GTDB): domain Bacteria; phylum Bacillota; class Bacilli; order Lactobacillales; family Listeriaceae; genus Listeria; species Listeria cossartiae. Next base: position 92,950 of record NZ_JAASUI010000006.1, read on the forward strand.
CTTGGATTTCTTCCACATGCCCTTTTTTCACACATAGAAGCATTCGTTCTTGCGATTCAGAAAGCAACATTTCATACGGCGTCATATTTAGTTCACGTTGTGGCACATCATCCATAATTAATTCTAGCCCAGCGCCCGCTTTTGACGCCATTTCGGAACTCGAGCTAACAAGCCCCGCTGCCCCCATATCTTGAATCCCAACTAAAATATCCGAATGATCACGAATCACATCTAAACAAGCCTCAAGCAACAATTTCTCCATAAAAGGATCACCCACTTGCACAGCAGAGCGTTGTTGTTCGCCTTCTTCACTAAACTCTACAGATGCAAAAGTAGCACCGTGAATCCCGTCACGACCCGTTTTAGCACCAACGTACATTACTGGGTTGCCAATTCCTTTTGCTTGCCCTTTTTGAATATCTTTCGCTTCGATTAAACCAACACACATCGCATTGACTAGCGGGTTTTTCGTATAACAAGGATCAAATTGGATTTCGCCGCCAACCGTTGGAATCCCAATCGAGTTACCATATCCAGCAATCCCAGCAACGACTTCGCTCACCAAGTATTTCGCATGAGGCGTATCTAGCTCACCAAAACGAAGCGAATTCAGCATCGCAATCGGTCTAGCTCCCATCGAGAACACATCGCGAATAATTCCACCAACCCCAGTTGCAGCCCCTTGATACGGCTCCACATAAGATGGATGATTATGACTTTCGACTTTAAAAGCAACACCTAAACCATCGCCAATATCGACAATTCCAGCACCTTCACCCGGACCTTGCAACACTTGTTTTCCTTCTGTAGGAAATTTTCGAAGTACTGGTTTGGAATTTTTATAGCTACAATGTTCGGACCACATAACGGAGAAAAGTCCAGTTTCAGTATAATTAGGCTCGCGTCCAAGAATCGAACAAACAAGCTCATATTCACTATCCGTTAAACCCATTTCTTGATAAATTTTTTGTTCTTTAATTTCTTTTGTCGTTGGCTCCATGTTAGGCATTTACTTGTTCCTCCTTCCAAGCTTTTACAACGGACTCGAAAAGTCTTAAACCATCTGTCCCACCAATAATTTCTTCTACTGCGCGTTCCGGATGTGGCATCATTCCAAGCACATTCCCACGTTCATTTACAATTCCAGCAATATCCGCACGACTTCCATTCGGATTAACGCTATCATATGTAAAAACAATTTGATTCTTTTCTTGCAAGCTCAAAAGTGTTTCGTCATCACAATAATAATTACCTTCCCCGTGAGCAACTGGCACTTGAATAATTTCGCCCTCTTCATAAAGACCAGTAAACATCGTACCCGCATTTGCCACACGAAGCGGCACCGTTTTACAAATAAAATGCAGATTATTATTTCTAATTAAAGCACCTGGCAGCAAACCAATTTCCGTTAAAATTTGGAAGCCGTTACACACACCAAGCACTGGTTTTCCGATTTCAGCAAAGCGCAAAACTTCTGGCATAATACTTGAAAATTTTGCAATCGCACCAGTTCGCAAGTAGTCTCCATAAGAAAATCCACCTGGAAGTAAAACCGCGTCAAAGCCTGCAAGACTTGTTTCCGCATGCCATACATATTCCGCCTCCTCGCCAAGAGAATCGCGAATCGCATGTAGCATATCAAGATCACAATTAGAACCTGGGAACTGAATGACAGCAAATTTCATCGTTTACGCCTCCTCAATTTCATATCGGTAATCTTCCATCACCGGATTAGTTAACAGTTTGTCGCACATTTCATTCAATACTTCATGAATATCTCGATCTGATTTCGCTACTTTAAGCTCCATAAATTTACCAATACGAACATCTTCTACTTCTTCGTATCCCATACTTTTCGCTGCATCTTTTACCGCAACCCCTTGCGGATCTAATACGCTTTTCTTTAAAGTGACATAAACTTTGACATTATACATTTTGTGGCCTCCTAGTTTTGAACTTGCTTTAATCTATTCAATACTTCTGTATACACATCTGTTAAATTGCCAATATTCCGACGAAAGACATCCTTATCGAGCTTTTGATTTGTTTCCTTGTCCCAAAGTCTGCATGTATCCGGTGAAATCTCATCTGCCAGCAAAATTTCTCCAGCCGCATCCCGACCAAATTCTAATTTAAAATCAATCAGCGTAATATTCATTTGATTAAATAATGCTCGTAGCACCTTATTAATCGAACGAGCAGCCTGACGAATCGTATCCATTTCACTCGATGTCGCAATCTCTAAATAAAGCACATGGTCATCATTAATAAACGGATCATCTAACGCATCGTCTTTATAGTAAAATTCTACAATCGCATCCGGAATTTGCTCGCCTTCTTCTTTCCCAAGCCGCTTCGCAAGACTCCCAGCCATCACATTACGAACAACCACTTCAAGCGGAATAATCGACACTTCTTTCACCAATTGCTCCGTTTCCGAAATCGCCCGAACAAAATGACTCTGAATCCCTTCTTCAGCCAAATGAGAAAAAATAAGCGATGTAATTTGGTTATTAAGCTCACCCTTACCAGCAAAAGATTCCTTTCGCACCCCATTTAGCGCCGTCGCATCATCTTTATAAGCGACACGCAAAACCCCAGCTTCTTCTGTTTTAAAAAGTCGTTTTGCCTTACCTTCATAAACCAGTTCATTAGTCACGATAATTTATCTCCTTATAAAGTACTTAACCTCTTTGAAAAAATAAATATCAAAGAGGTTAGGTTGTATTCTGCCCGTAATTATAATCCTAAACGATCAAAAATTAAGTCGACATTCTTCAGGTGATAGTTGTAATCAAAGCAATCTGCAATTTCTTCCGCAGATAAGTTTTCAGTAATTATTGCATCTTGTTCTACTAATTCACGGAAAGGTACTTGTTTTTCCCAAGCTTCCATTGCTCTTGGTTGCACGACATCATACGCCGCTTCACGAGCTAAACCTTTATCAATAAGCGCAAGTAATACACGTTGCGAATAAATAAGTCCCAGCGTTCTGTCCATATTGCGTTTCATATTTTCCGGGAATACCGTCAAGTTTTTCACAATATTACCAAAACGGTTTAAAATGTAATCAAGCAAAATAGTAGAATCTGGCAGAATAATCCGTTCTGCTGAGCTATGAGAAATATCGCGTTCATGCCAAAGCGGCACATTTTCATATGCTGTAACCATGTGACCACGAATAACACGCGCAAGCCCAGTTACATTTTCAGAGCCAATTGGATTACGTTTATGAGGCATAGCCGAAGAACCTTTTTGCCCTTTTGCAAAGAATTCTTCCACTTCACGCACTTCACTTTTTTGCAACGCACGTACTTCAACCGCAAATTTTTCTACAGAAGTCGCGATAAGCGCAAGTGTCGCAAGGTATTCCGCATGACGGTCCCGTTGCAACGTTTGCGTAGAAATCGGCGCAGGAGTTGTTCCTAATTTTCCACATACATAAGCTTCCACAAAAGGATCAATGTTCGCATACGTACCAACCGCACCAGAAATTTTCCCGAATTCCACACCATCAGCCGCAAAATTAAAGCGTTCTAAATTACGTTTCATTTCCTCGTACCATAGAGCCAGTTTCAAACCAAAAGTAGTAGGCTCCGCGTGAACCCCGTGCGTACGTCCCATAGTTACCGTATATTTATGTTCTTTTGCTTTTTCGCCAATAATTGCAATGAAATTTTCCAAATCTTTCCGTAAAATCTCATTCGCTTGTTTTAACAAATAAGAATTGGCAGTATCCACTACGTCTGTAGAAGTTAAGCCATAATGAACCCATTTACGTTCCGCACCAAGCGATTCAGAAACCGACCGAGTAAACGCCACCACATCATGTCTAGTTTCTAATTCAATCTCATGAATACGATCCACGTCAAACTTCGCGTTAGCACGAATTTTCGCAACGTCCTCTTTCGGGATATCGCCAAGCTCTGCCCACGCTTCACAAGCTAAAATCTCTACTTCCAACCAAGCTTGATAACGATTTTGTTCTGTCCAAATATTGCCCATCTCTTTACGCGTATAACGTTCTAACATCCTTTTAAATTCCTCCAGTTACTTCCAAATTTGCGTTTCTTCTAAATCTTCTAATACCGCAGTCGGGTTATTCGTCAACACAGTGACGTGGCCCATTTTGCGATTAATCTTCGCTTCTTTTTTACCATAATAATGTACAAACCACTTAGGATAATCCGCCATTTGCTCATTCACAGCATCCACATGTTGCCCTAAAATATTAATCATCACAGCCGGTTTCAATAGTTCAGGTTTCACTAATGGCAACCCAACAATCGCCCGAATATGCTGCGTAAACTGAGAAATCGAACAAGCTTCAATCGTATAGTGTCCGGAATTATGTGGTCTCGGAGCAAGTTCATTAACATAAATCGCGCCAGAACTTGTCACAAACATTTCTACTGCTAAAACGCCACACAATTGAAGAACATCCGCTAATTTTCTCGCAATTTCTTCTGCTTCTTCATGTACATCTTCCGCGACGTTTGCCGGAGCTGTCGATGTATGCAAAATATTATTTACATGCACATTTTCAGCAACAGGGAAAGTTTCAATTTGCCCATCTAAATTACGAGCAACCACCACAGAAATCTCTTTCTCAAATGGAATCCAAGCTTCTAATACACAAGAACCATAGCGCAACAATCGCGCTGCTGTTTCAATATCACTTGCATCATGAAGGACAACCTGCCCTTTCCCATCATAGCCCCCTTGTGCCGTTTTTAAAACCGCTGGGTAACCAATACTTTTAATTTCACTTTCAATCTCTTCTTGCTCAACAATCACCGCATATGGCGCAATATTAATATTAGCAGATTCCAAATACGCTTTTTCTAAAATTCTATCCTGTGTAATCGAAAGTAATTCCGATCCTTGTGGGACAGAGACTAAGTTTTGCGTCATTTTTAAAGCTTCGTAATCAATATTTTCAAATTCATATGTCACTACATCCGCTTTTTCGGAAAGTTCGCGTAAAGCGACTTTATCATCATAGTCCGCGATAATTTGCTCATCACTTACTTGAGCCGCTGGACAATCTGCAGTAGGATCAAGAACAACAATACGATACCCCATCGCTTTCGCTGCAAGAGCAAGCATCCGTCCAAGTTGACCACCACCAATGATACCAATCGTACTATTTGTCAGTAAAAATTTTTTATCCAAGAGAATCACTACTTTCTAGAACAGTTTCTTCTAGTGTAGCACGTCTTTTTTGTAATCTGTTAGTAATTGCATCGTCTGTTATCGATAAAATTTGCGCGGCTAGAAGTCCAGCGTTCACTGCACCACTTTCTCCAATAGCAACTGTCGCTACCGGAACCCCACCAGGCATCTGCACAATGGACAGTAAAGAATCCATACCATTCAATGCTTTAGATTTAATTGGCACACCAATAACAGGTAAAGTCGTCTTTGCTGCAACCATACCTGGCAAATGAGCTGCGCCTCCAGCTCCAGCAATAATAATTTTCAAACCACGTTCCCGCGCTTGTTCTGCATATTGAAACATTAAATCAGGTGTACGATGAGCTGAAACTACTTTTTTCTCATAAGCTATTTCTAATTCATCTAATACATCACATGCTTTTTTCATTGTATCCCAATCTGAGGTACTCCCCATAATGACACCAATTACAGCAGGCATTACGTGATCAACTCCTTAATAATCTCTTTTCGACTCCTTCATTCTAACAAGAGGCACGATAAAAGTCAACGAAAAATCGAACATTTAATTGTTACGTTTTGATAACGTTCGTGTTTAGGTCGTGTTTGTTGTATTTTCTTGCTTTATGTACTCATTTTCACTAAATAAATAAAAAAAGAAGCTACCATTATAGGTAAGCTTCTCTTTATTTCCGAACTTGTTTAACCCAAAAACCACCGTGAATTTGTTTAGGTTCTGACGAAACAATAAATGCGCCATTATCAATTTCAATAATTTGTTTATATAATTTCCGCTCATTCTTCCTTTGCGTCAAAATTTCCAGCATCATTCGCTCGCCGTCCCGACCGCTTGCAAGCCAACTAGTGACACCATAGCCTAAATCGCGAATTTGATTCGGCAAATCTAAGTTGTACTCTTTCGTAATAACATTCACCGTAATATATCCTAAAGCAATTCTTTCTTCAATTTTCATACCAACAATAATCCCTACACCAAATCCAACCGCATATGCTAACACATTGGCAATATTATTGAGGTTATCTAAAACCAAACTAAGAGCCACCACATAAATAATCATTTCAAACACACTAGAAAGTGCAGCTAAATAACGATACCCTTTCATCGTCAACAATAACCTCACCGTATAAATCGTCACATACAAAATATTTACAACAAAAATAGTAGCTACTATAAAAATACCATTATCCACTAAACTAATCCCTCCAGTTAAAACGACATATTACTTTCTAATTAAGAGTCTTTCCCTAATATAACATTCCATAAGATAGCTTACAAAAGAAACACTTCAACAAAAAAAGCCCTAAATAACTAGGACTTTTTCAAATTGCCCGGCAGCGACCTACTCTCGCAGGGGGAAGCCCCCAACTACCATTGGCGCGGAGAAGCTTAACTACCGTG
>NZ_JAASUI010000007.1 GCF_014224155.1 Listeria cossartiae subsp. cossartiae
CGAACACGGTAGTTAAGCTTCTCCGCGCCAATGGTAGTTGGGGGCTTCCCCCTGCGAGAGTAGGTCGCTGCCGGGCAGTATTTCTGGAGGTTTAGCTCAGCTGGGAGAGCATCTGCCTTACAAGCAGAGGGTCAGCGGTTCGATCCCGTTAACCTCCATTTTTTATGCCGGCTTAGCTCAGTTGGTAGAGCAACTGATTTGTAATCAGTAGGTCGCGAGTTCGACTCTTGCAGCCGGCACCATTAATATTATCTTTATAATAATACATAATTTTATTGTAGAGAGCCGTTAGCTCAGTTGGTAGAGCATCTGACTTTTAATCAGAGGGTCGCTGGTTCGAACCCAGCACGGCTCACTTTTTGCGGGTGTGGCGGAATTGGCAGACGCACCAGATTTAGGATCTGGCGCCGCGAGGCGTGGGGGTTCAAGTCCCTTCACCCGCACTTATTATAAAATATGCGGAAGTAGTTCAGTGGTAGAACATCACCTTGCCAAGGTGGGGGTCGCGGGTTCGAACCCCGTCTTCCGCTCCATATTTTATAGCAACGCCGGGGTGGCGGAACTGGCAGACGCACAGGACTTAAAATCCTGCGGATAGTGATATCCGTACCGGTTCGATTCCGGTCCTCGGCACTTATATTTGCGCCCATAGCTCAACTGGATAGAGTACTTGACTACGAATCAAGCGGTTAGAGGTTCGACTCCTCTTGGGCGCACTTTATTAAACGGGAAGTAGCTCAGCTTGGTAGAGCACTTGGTTTGGGACCAAGGGGTCGCAGGTTCGAATCCTGTCTTCCCGATAGTTTAATCCCTTATTATTATGGGGCCTTAGCTCAGCTGGGAGAGCGCCTGCTTTGCACGCAGGAGGTCAGCGGTTCGATCCCGCTAGGCTCCACTTGCTTCACATTTAACCACATAAGTAGAAAATGGTAGCCTTATTATTATGGCGGCGTAGCTCAGCTGGCTAGAGCGTTCGGTTCATACCCGAAAGGTCGTGGGTTCGACTCCCTCCGCCGCTATTTTCAATCTTGGACCTTTAGCTCAGTTGGTTAGAGCAGACGGCTCATAACCGTCCGGTCGCAGGTTCGAGTCCTGCAAGGTCCACTTGTCACTTTATTATTATCATGGAGGAATACCCAAGTCTGGCTGAAGGGATCGGTCTTGAAAACCGACAGGCGGGTAATACCGCGCGGGGGTTCGAATCCCTCTTCCTCCGTTTTTTCGCTTGTGATATGTGGACTAAAATTTAATATTATTGTCGCGGGGTGGAGCAGTCTGGTAGCTCGTCGGGCTCATAACCCGAAGGTCGTAGGTTCAAATCCTGCCCCCGCAATAGTGGTTCCGTGGTGTAGGGGTTAACATGCCTGCCTGTCACGCAGGAGATCGCGGGTTCAAATCCCGTCGGGACCGCCATTATGGCTTGGTAGCTCAGTTGGTAGAGCACTTGATTGAAGCTCAAGGTGTCGGCAGTTCGATTCTGTCCCAAGCCATTCTTTTTTTAAACATTTTTGCCTTATGGCGGATATGGCGAAGTGGTTAACGCACCTGATTGTGGTTCAGGCATTCGTGGGTTCGATTCCCATTATCCGCCCTTTGTTTTTTAAATTTATATTATGCGGGTGTAGTTTAGTGGTAAAACTACAGCCTTCCAAGCTGTTGTCGTGGGTTCGATTCCCATCACCCGCTTTTTACCATAAATAGTTTTACTGAGGGCCTATAGCTCAGCTGGTTAGAGCGCACGCCTGATAAGCGTGAGGTCGATGGTTCGAGTCCATTTAGGCCCATTTTATTCCACAGTAGCTCAGTTGGTAGAGCAATCGGCTGTTAACCGATCGGTCGCAGGTTCGAGTCCTGCCTGTGGAGTTATTCTTTAAATGAGAATAGAATTTTTATATCTGGGGAAGTACTCAAGTGGCTGAAGAGGCGCCCCTGCTAAGGGTGTAGGTCGCTCGCGCGGCGCGAGGGTTCAAATCCCTCCTTCTCCGCCAGATATGGCCCGTTGGTCAAGCGGTTAAGACACCGCCCTTTCACGGCGGTAACACGGGTTCGAATCCCGTACGGGTCATCCTAAAAAAACAATGTCGATTATGACATTGTTTTTTATTTACTATGTTTTTGGAGGTAGCTTAATGGGATCAAAAGGGAAGTTTTGGATTTTAACTATGGTTGTGGCGATTTCAGGGCTGTCACAAGGGGTGTTATTGCCGCTGATTGCGATAATATTAGAGGAGAATGGTATTAGTGCTGGAATTAATGGATTTCATGCTACTGGAATCTATTTAGGGGTTTTACTTATTTCTCCGTTTATTGAGGCGCCACTTCATAAATATGGTTATAAGCCGATTATTTTAGTTGGGGGAGGGCTGGTTGCAGTTGCAATTTTGGCTTTTCCTATATGGTTTAATTTGTATTTTTGGTTTATATTACGGTTGCTTATTGGCGTGGGGGATCATATGTTGCATTTTTCGTCGCAAACTTGGATTGGGGCTATGAGTGATGCAAGTAAGCGTGGTAGAAATATGGCTATCTATGGTTTGTTTTTCTCACTTGGATTCGCGATTGGACCGCAACTTGTTAATTTGGCAGAAATAAATGCAAACTTGCCGTTCTTTTTATCTGGGATATTAGTCTTGATAGCTTGGGGGCTAGTTTGGTTTATTCGAAATGACTTTGTTGGAGAAAAGGCGGTTATTCGGAAAATTTCTTTTTGGGGGAGTTTAAAGCGCTTTTCGGATGTTTTTAAATTGGCTTGGGTTGCGATGATTCCGCCATTTTTGTATGGAATTTTGGAGACTGGGTTGAATGCGACGTTTCCGGTTGTGGGACTTCGTGATGGGCTCGATACGATGATGATAGCAATGATAATTTCTTCTTTTTCGGTGGGGACGATTATTTTTCAAGTACCGATTGGGATTGTTAGTGATAAATTTGGGCGTGGAAAAGTGTTGCCGCTTTTGACGGGAGCAGGGGCGGTTGTTTTTGTGTTGACTGCTTTTGTTAAGATCCCTTTTTTATATGTGATTTTCTTCTTTGTTTTGGGGATATTACTTGGGTCGCTTTATTCACTTGGATTGTCTTATATGACTGATTTGACGCCGCTAGAATTGCTTCCGGCGGGGAATATTTTGGTTGGGATGTGCTTTAGTTTGGGGAGTATTATTGGGCCGAGTGCGACTGGAATGATGATTGGGATTTTTGGAAATCAAATATTTTATTTTGTGGTGGCAGGAATCCTTGTGCTAGGCTGTTTGTTGCTAGCTTTTGGAGCACGGAAAGATGCTCTCAGAAAGAAAATTGGAATTTAATGATTGACAGTTTTCAGGTGCAAGTGGTATGATGATTTCAATCCAATTTAAGTGATTAAAAAACTAAATAAATTGCTCTTATAATGAGTGGTAGAGGGACTGGCCCGTTGAAACCCGGCAACCTTTCAATACGTTGAAAAGGTGCTAAATCCTGCGAAGTGTGATGCTTCGAGAGATAAGAGAGACTTAAAAAGTTTCAGTGTATTTGTGTATCGAAACTTCCAAACCTCTCTAGTTCTCTAGGGAGGTTTTTTATTGGCAAAAAATCGAGAGGATAAGGTGATAGATATGGTAAAGGCGATTAGTTCAAACTTGGGGTATCCGAGACTTGGGGAGAAGCGTGAATGGAAACGTGCGTTAGAAAAATTCTGGAACGGTGCGATTTCGGAAGAGGAATTATTAGCAGAAACGAAGGAATTGAGATTGCATGCGCTAAAAAAACAACTAGATAAAGGGATTGATTTGATTCCGGTTGGTGATTTTAGTTTTTATGATCAAGTACTTGATACGAGTGTGACATTTGGAATTATTCCAAAACGTTTTCAGCATGAAGGTGGGAAAGTTTCGCTAAATACATATTTTGATATTGCGCGTGGTAAAAGTGACGCGGTTGCCTCTGAAATGACTAAATGGTTCAATACTAACTATCACTACATTGTTCCTGAACTGGCTGATGCGGATCCGAAAGTGTTGGATAATCGGGCGCTTTATTATTACGAAGAAGCGAAGAAAGAGCTTGGTATTGAAGGAAAGCCAGTGCTTGTCGGGCCGGTTACTTACTTAAAACTTGGAAAAGGGAACGATGCGGAAAATTTTGAAGTATTATTAGATAAATTTATTCCGGCATATGTGGAAATTTTGAAAGAGCTTGAGGCGGCTGGTGCTAAGTGGGTGCAAATTGATGAGCCTTATCTTGCAACTAGCTTTGATAAAAAAGAAATTGCGTTATTTGAAAAAGTGTATCAGGCGTTTCAACAAGCGGTTCCTAATTTGAAAATTGAGTTACAGACTTATTTTGAAAGTTTGGATTATTATGAAGAGGTTGTTAATTTGCCGGTAGCAGCGATTGGGATTGATTTTGTTCATGACCATGGTGATTCGTTAAAAGCGCTTCAAACGCATGGATTTCCGCAAGATAAATATTTAGCGGCTGGTGTGGTTGATGGGCGGAATGTTTGGCGGAGTGACTTGGATGCGAAATTAGCACTACTTACGGAGATTGCGGATTATGTGGCGGATGGGAAATTGATTATTCAACCTTCCAACTCCTTGCTGCATGTGCCGGTGACAAAGCTAAGTGAACCAGATTTGGATGAAGTGATTCTTGGTGGTTTATCGTTTGCGGATCAGAAATTAGATGAGATTGCCATTTTAACAAAGGCATTAACGGCTGGTGCGGAAAGTGTGGCGGCTGAGCTGGAAGAGGCTCGTGCGGCAGTGACGGCGCTCAACGAATCGAGCCACCGAAACAATTTAGAAGTGCAGGCTGCGATTGCGAATTTGGAAAATGTTCGGGTTGACCGAGAGTTGCCATTTGCGGAGCGGATTAAATTGCAGCATGCTTGGTTGAATTTACCGCTATTTCCAACAACGACAATCGGAAGTTTCCCACAATCGCCGGAAGTTCGGAAAACTCGGGCTGATTGGTTAAAAGGTAATATTACGGATGCGGAATATAATGCTTTTATTGAAAAAGAAACGGCACGCTGGATTAAAATTCAAGAGGATTTAGATCTTGATGTATTGGTCCACGGTGAATTTGAACGGACAGATATGGTGGAATATTTCGGGCAAAAATTGGCTGGGTTCCAAGCAACAAAATTTGGTTGGGTACAATCGTATGGTTCGAGAGCGGTTCGTCCGCCACTTATCTACGGGGATGTTGCTTTTACAGAAGAAATTACCGTGAAAGAAAGTGTCTATGCCCAGTCGTTAACGAAACGTCCGGTGAAAGGGATGTTAACGGCGCCAGTGACAATCATCAATTGGAGTTTTGTTCGTGATGATGTGCCGGAAAGTGTGGTTGCGAATCAAGTTGGACTCGCGTTACGTAAAGAGGTAGAAGCATTAGAGCGTAATGGTATTAAAGTGATTCAAGTCGATGAGCCAGCTTTACGTGAAGGGTTGCCACTGAAACAAGCACGTTGGGAACAATATTTAAATGATGCGGTTTATTCGTTTAAATTAACGACAGCTTCGGTTCAAAATGATACGCAAATTCATACGCATATGTGTTATTCCGATTTTGACGATATTATTGATACGATTAGTGCTTTAGATGCGGATGTGATTTCGATTGAAACGTCAAGGAGTCACGGCGAGATTATTTCGACATTTGAAGAAGTGACGTATGATAAGGAAATTGGGCTTGGGGTTTATGATATTCATAGTCCACGGGTGCCGACTGTGATTGAAATTCAAGATAATATTCGCCGGGCGTTGCGGGCAATTGATGCGAAACAATTTTGGATTAACCCGGATTGTGGGTTGAAAACGCGGAAAGAACCTGAAACGATTGCGGCGCTGCAAGATATGATTAAAGCGACTAAAGAAGTTCGTGCGGAATATCAAGTATTAGAGAAATAAAGGAATGGAGGAGAGGTAATTATGGCAAAGCTGAAACAAGAGACGATAGCAGCGCAAATTGGAAATAGAAAATGTGAAAGAACGGGTGCTGTCAATATGCCAGTCTACTTCTCTACAGCTTACCAGCATGCCGATCTTGGAGTATCAACGGGGTATGATTATACTAGAACTGGAAATCCGACGCGAGATGCTTTACAGGAAGCACTCGCGGAACTAGAAAATGGAACGCATGCTTTTGCAACAAGTTCGGGGATGAGTGCGATTCAACTAGTTTTCCAGCTTTTTAAAACCGGCGAACATATTATTAGCTCGCAGGATTTGTACGGGGGGACTTTTAGATATTTTGAACAGTTTGGTGCGCAGTATCAGATTGGATTTTCTTATTGGGACGGGGCGGAGATTGCTGATTTGGAAAAATTGATTCGTCCGGAAACGAAGGCGATTTTTATTGAAACGCCAACGAATCCTTTGATGCAGGAAACGGATATTGCGACTGTTGCGAAATGGGCGCATGGGCATGATTTGCTTGTGATTGTGGATAATACATTTTATACGCCGGTTTTACAGCAACCGTTAACGTTAGGTGCGGATATTGTGATTCATAGTGCGACGAAATATCTTGGCGGGCATAATGATGTGCTAGCTGGGGCGGTTATTGTAAAAGAGGAACAGCTTGGGAAATTCTTTTTTGAGCAGTTGAATGCAACGGGGACGGTGCTATCGCCATTTGATAGTTGGTTATTGATTCGTGGACTGAAGACGCTGGTTTTACGCGTGAGACAGCATCAAGCGAATGCACAAAAAATCGCGGCGTTTTTGGAAGAGCATGAGCTGGTGGAGGAAGTGCGCTATCCGGGACGCGGGGGGATGATTAGTTTCTTTATTCGAGATGCGGCGCTCGTATCGCCACTTTTGAAAGAGCTGGAATTGTTTACTTTTGCGGAAAGTTTAGGTGGGGTGGAGAGTTTGATTACTTATCCGACGACGCAAACGCATGCGGATATTCCAGTGGAGTTGCGAAATTCTTACGGGCTGACGGATAAATTGTTGCGCATTTCGGTTGGGATTGAAGCGAGTGAGGATTTAATTGCTGACTTGGCTAAGGGGCTTGATACGGTTTTGGAAGGGGTGACCGCTCGTGGCTAAAGAATATGCGCAAGATACGGCTGTGATTAAAGCGAGCCTCGGGATTGATAAAGAAACAGGTGCGCTAAATACGCCCATTCATTTATCATCTACTTTTCACCAGCATGACTTTGATAATTACCATGCCTATGATTATGCGAGAAGCGGCAATCCAACGAGAGAAAAAGTGGAACAGGCAATTGCGGAACTGGAAGGCGGCACGGATGGTTTTGCTTTTGCAAGTGGAATGGCGGCTGTTTCTGCGGCACTTTTCACGCTTTCAAAAGGGGATCATTTTATTATTGCGAAAGATGTGTATGGCGGGACGTTTCGTTTAGTGGAGCAAGTGTTGCCGCGGTTTGGGATTACGCATACGTTTGTCGATACAACTAATATTGACGAGGTAGCGAAGGCTTTTCAGGAAAATACAAAATTGGTTTACTTGGAAACGCCGTCTAATCCACTGCTACATGTGACGGATATTCGGACGGTGGCCAAACTTGCAAAAGCGAATGGTTGCTACACCTTTGTCGATAATACGTTTTTAACGCCGCTGATTCAAAAGCCGTTAGAATTAGGTGCGGACTTGGTTATCCATAGTGCGACGAAATTTCTTGGTGGGCATAGTGATATTTTGGCGGGGCTAATTGTCACAAATAATCCTAGTTTGGCCGAAGCGGTGTACTTTTTGCAAAATTCGACTGGTGGAGTTCTTGGTGTGCAGGATTCGTGGTTGTTATTGCGTGGATTAAAAACGCTTTCGGTGCGGATGAAGGCTGGGACGGAAACGGCGGAGAAAATTGCGCTATTTTTAAATGCGGAACCAGATGTGGTTGCGGTGCATTATCCGGGGTTGCCGTCGCATGCGGGTTATGACATTCAAGTGGAGCAGGCGACAAGCGGCGGGGCTGTTTTATCGTTTGATTTAGGCAGTGAGGAAGCGGTGCGGGAACTTGTAACACATTTGGAATTGCCGGTATTTTCTGTGAGTTTAGGTGCGGTGGAAAGTATTTTATCGTATCCAGCAAAAATGTCTCATGCGGCTGTTCCGGAAGAGGAGCGATTGGCGCAAGGAATTACACCAGGATTATTACGTTTTTCTGCTGGTTTAGAGGATGCCGATGATTTGATTGCGGATTTGAAACAAGCACTTTCATTCATTAAGAAAGGAAGTGTCGTGAAATGAATTTAAGAAAAGATTTAAGCGAAAAAGTATTAATTGCGGACGGTGCGATGGGCACTTTACTTTATTCTTATGGGGTGGATCGTTCGATTGAAGAGCTGAATTTGTCGCATCCGGAAGATATTGTCGCGATTCATAAAGCGTATATCGGAGCTGGTGCGGATATTATCCAAACGAATACGTATGGTGCCAATTATATTAAATTAGCGCGATATGGTTTAGAGGATGAAGTGAAGCGGATTAATCAAGCGGCGATTCGGTTAGCGAAGGAAGCGGCAAGAGGGACTGGAACGTATATTTTCGGCACGATTGGCGGGATAAATGGGGCAGTGGATGCAAGACTTCCGGCGGCTCCACTCGAAGAAATTAAGCGTAGTTTTAGGGAGCAGCTATACTGTTTTTTGTTAGATGGTGTGGATGCAATTTTGCTAGAAACGTACTATGATTTAGATGAACTTAAAACGGTGTTAAAAATTCTTCGAGAAACGACTGATTTACCTGTGGTTGCGAATGTTTCGATGCATGAACCGGGAATCTTGCAAAATGGGCAAAAATTACCGGATGCGCTAGAGGAATTGATTGCGCTTGGGGCGGATGTTGTTGGTATTAATTGCCGGCTTGGTCCTTATCACATGGCGCGTGCTCTGGAGACAGTGCCGCTTTATGAGAAGGCCTATTTGGCTGTTTATCCGAATGCCAGTTTGCCAGAAGTGCAAGAAGGAAAAGTGATTTATCAATCGGATACGGATTATTTTGCTCATTACGGGGAGGTTTTCCGGCAAGAAGGTGCTCGCATTATTGGCGGTTGTTGTGGAACGACGCCAGACCATATCCGTGCTTTACGTAAAGGGTTACAATCAACGAAGCCGATTTTGGAAAAAGAAGTTCGACCGATTTTGGAGCTTGTTCCAGAAGAAGTGGCGGACGCGGAGTCAGGTGAACGTTTGCTTGATAAAGTAAAGGAACGTTTGACGATTTTAGTTGAACTAGATCCGCCACGGACTTTTGATACGGCGAAATTTTTTGAAGGGGCTAAGGCGCTTGATGAGGCGGGGGTTGATGCGATTACGATTTCGGATAATTCGCTTGCCACACCGCGGATAAGTAATATGGCGCTGGCGTCGATTTTGAAGCATGAGTATGGCATTAAACCGCTCATTCATTTGACGACGCGGGATCATAATTTAGTTGGGATGCACTCGCATGTGATGGGATTCCATAAATTGGGGCTGCATGATGTGCTGGCGATTACTGGCGATCCAACGAAAGTAGGCGATTTCCCCGGCGCTTCATCGGTGTTTGATTTAAGATCGGTGGAATTAGTTCAGCTGATTAAAAAGTTTAATGATGGGATTTCGTATACTGGGAAGTCACTGAAAGAAAAGGCGCGATTCCATGTTGGTGCAGCCTTTAATCCGAATGTGCTGAACTTAGAAAAAGCAGTTCGATTAATTGAGCGAAAAGTGGAATATGGTGCCGATTATATTATTACCCAACCAATTTATGATGTGAATAAAGCTGTTTTATTAAAGGAAGCCTTGCAAAAAGCAAACATTGATGTGCCACTTTTCATTGGGGTTATGCCATTATTATCTAGTCGGAATGCGGAATTTCTGCATAATGAGGTTCCTGGAATTCGTTTGACAGATGAGGTGCGTGAGCGAATGAGAGAGGCGGAAGAGCACGGTCATGCTAATGAGGAAGGGATGGCGATTGCTCGCGAGTTAGTGGATGCGATTTGTGCGCATTTTCAAGGGATTTATATCATTACGCCATTTTTACGTTATGATCTATCGATAGAACTGGCGAAATATGTTCAAAACAAACAGCAAGTCCAAATTGTTTCCAAATAAAAAACTGGTTGTCGCGATGACAACCAGTTTTTTTTACATGAACAAGTTACGAGATAATAGGCTTAGTAGATAAGCAAGAGCTAGTGTAATACCGAAGATTGTTAATGCTTTGGAAGTCGATTTCATGGCTGGTACCATTGTGATTGGCGATGTTTTACCGATGAAACGACGCACGGCACGAACAGCTTCTGGCAAGCTAAGTAAAATTAACAGCGTCCACCAAGGCGCATCTTGCGTAAAAATAAGTGAGATTTCAAATACGTAACTAAAAAGAAATGCCGCTGCGAAAAGAACAGTTGCCCATTTACGACCAAGTAAGATAGCTAAAGTCAAACGGCCATTTTTCTTATCAGGTACTAAATCACGAATACTATTAGCAAGTAGTAGGTTACCAACGAGAACCATTACTGGAATCGATACGTAGACGATAAACATACTGATGAATTCGGCTTGGATGTAGAAGGAGATGAACGTAATAATTCCTCCCATAAAGAAGCCGGCCATAATTTCACCAAATGGCGTATAAGCAATTGGATACGGTCCACCTGTATAAAGGAAACCAACCAACATACAAATAGCACCAAGAAGGCCAACATACCAATTAAGTTCGATGGATAAATAAACGCCACCAAGAATCGATAAAATGTATAAAAAGATTGCTAGGAACAAAATAAAGCCCGGGCGCATACCATTACGAACGATAGCACCACCATTTCCAACCGAGTGCTCATCATCTTGCCCTTTTTTATAATCAAAGTATTCATTGAATAAATTGGCGGATGTTTGTATAAAGAAACAAGCAATTAGCATGACGATAAAACGTGTAAAATGAAAACTGGTGTAGCTCATTGCGACCGATGTTCCAAGAAATACCGGAACAAAAGAGGCTACAAGTGTATGGGGGCGAAGTAATGTCCACCATTTTTGAAATCCAGTTTGTTTCGTAAGTGCAGATTTTGAGGCATTAGCCATGTTTTTCTCTCCTTTTTCACTTCCATATGTTTCAGATGTCTACCCTTCATTTTAGGGAAATAATGCAAGAACGTCAATAATTAATGCCGAAATGAAAGAAAAAACGCAAACCAAGCAGTTTAGCTCCATTTTTGGTATAATAGAAGATGTGAATGTAAAAGGAGAGATAAGCATATGAATACTAAATTGCCTCTTGATTTATTTAATCAAGCGAAACGTAGCGCAAGCCAAGATCAACCGGCTCTATTTAGCTGGGTAACTGAGTTAGATGAATTAGTGTCTCCAGTCAAATTGTTTAAAAAAGCTGGTACGGCTTTTAAAGGTGAACGTTTTTTCTGGCAAAATCCAGAAATGACGCTGACGATGACCGGTTTTGGTGTAACGAAACAATTTTTGGCGGAGAAGAAAAAAGATGCTTTTCTTGGACTGCAAGAGAAAATTGAAAAAAGGCTGCGCACGAGTGTAACGAATGCAACCGTAGATGCAACTGGCCCAATTTACTTTGGCGGTTTTGCCTTTGATCCTGAGCGTGATACAGAGAAAGAATGGCAAAGTTTCAAAGATGGCTTGTTTTACTTACCGTTATTTATGTTGACGAATAAAGATGGTAAAAGTTACTTAACGGTCAACTTGTCCATTTACTCAGACGATACGGAAAGCAAGTTAGAAGCTGTTTTTAATCAATGGCAAAAAATCATTCATCAAGAGGTTAATGAAGCTGAAATGGCGTTACTTACAGATTTTAAAGAGATTGGCAAAGACCATTTCCTAGAAACTGCGAGTGAAATTATCGATATGATTAATCATTCAGAAGACGTGAAAAAAGTTGTTCTAGCTAGACGGATGGGGCTACGGTTCCAACGCCAAGTAGATAGTGCAATTATTTTGGAAAATATGCTAGCAACACAAGAAAACAGTTATTTCTTCCTCATTGAAAAGGGAACAGGGGTCTTTTTCGGGGCAACTCCAGAAAGATTACTTGCTGTGAACGGAGATACGATTCACTCGTCATGTGTAGCTGGTTCTACGGAGCGCGGCGCTACTGAAGAGGCGGATGACGCTTTAGGAAATGCGCTACTACAAGACGCGAAAAATTTACGAGAGCATTCTTATGTGGTACAAATGATGGAAGAAACGTTAAAACCATTTACAACTGGGCTGTCGTTATCAAGCCAACCTGTACTTTTGAAAAATCGCGATATTCAACATTTATATATGAATATTTCTGCGAAGAAAAAGCCAGAAGTTTCGATGCTTGAAATGGTGAAAGCCCTTCATCCAACGCCAGCACTTGGCGGTCTGCCTCAAAAAATGGGGCTAGCTATTATTCGGATGAAGGAAGAAATGGACCGTGGATTTTACGGTGCCCCAATTGGTTGGATAGATTTAAAAGGTTCTGGTGAGTTCGCCGTGGCCATTCGTTCTGGTTTAATTGTTGATTCACAAGGATTAATCTATGCTGGTTGCGGGATTGTTGGTGATTCTGTACCACAAGAAGAATTAAAAGAAACGGCGGTTAAATTCCAACCGATGTTACGCGTATTAGGAGGCATAAAGAAATGACAAACCACGAACAAGTGCTGACAGATTATTTAGCTGCATTTATTGAGGAGCTTGTGCAAGCCGGTGTGAAAGAAGCAATTATTAGCCCGGGTTCACGCTCTACTCCGCTTGCACTGATGATGGCAGAACATCCGATTTTGAAGATTTATGTGGATGTTGACGAACGCTCGGCCGGCTTTTTTGCCTTAGGTCTGGCGAAAGCATCGAAACGTCCAGTTGTTCTGCTTTGTACTTCTGGAACGGCAGCAGCGAATTATTTCCCAGCAGTTGTCGAAGCAAATTTATCGCAAATTCCATTAATTGTTTTAACTGCCGATCGTCCGCATGAGCTTCGAAATGTCGGGGCGCCACAAGCGATGGATCAGTTGCATTTATATGGTTCACATGTCAAAGATTTTACTGATATGGCGCTTCCTGAAAACAGTGAGGAAATGCTTCGTTATGCAAAATGGCACGGTAGTCGCGCGGTAGATATTGCGATGAAAACTCCACGTGGCCCAGTCCATCTTAATTTTCCATTGCGGGAACCACTCGTACCGATTTTAGAACCATCTCCATTTACCGCTACCGGAAAAAAACATCATCACGTACATATTTATTATACGCATGAAGTGTTGGACGATAGCTCGATTCAAAAAATGGTAACCGAATGCACTGGTAAAAAAGGTGTCTTCGTTGTAGGTCCGATGGGTAAAAAAGAATTAGAGCAGCCGATGGTTGATTTAGCGAAAAAACTAGGTTGGCCGATTTTAGCAGATCCGCTTTCTGGATTACGTTCTTACGGAGCAATGGATGAAGTCGTGATTGACCAATATGATGCATTTTTAAAAGAAGCAGATCTTTTGGCTAATTTAACACCGGAAGTCGTGATTCGATTCGGGAGTATGCCTGTTTCTAAACCACTTAAAAATTGGTTGGAACAACTGGCGGATATTCGTTTTTACGTGGTGGACCCTGGTGCTGCTTGGAAAGATCCGATTAAAGCAGTAACGGACATGATTCACTGTGACGAGCGTTTTTTAGTCGATATTATGCTACAAAATATGCCAGATGATGCGAAAAATGCCGCATGGTTAAATAGATGGACTTCTTACAATAACGTTGCCCGTGAAATCGTTATGGCAGAAATGGCGAATACAACCACTTTAGAAGAAGGTAAGATTGTTGCAGAATTACGGCGCTTGTTACCTGATAAGGCAGGCTTGTTTATTGGTAATAGTATGCCGATTCGTGATGTCGATACGTATTTTTCGCAAGTTGATAAGAAAATAAAAATGCTCGCAAACCGTGGGGCGAATGGTATTGACGGGGTTGTTTCTTCGGCGCTAGGTGCTAGTGTTGTGTTCCAACCGATGTTCTTGCTGATTGGCGATTTATCGTTTTATCATGATATGAATGGCTTGCTGATGGCGAAAAAATATAAGATGAATCTGACAATTATTATTGTGAACAATGATGGCGGGGGAATCTTCTCCTTTTTACCGCAAGCGAATGAACCGAAGTATTTCGAATCACTTTTTGGTACGTCAACTGAACTGGATTTCCGTTTTGCTGCTGCGTTTTATGATGCGGATTACCATGAGGCAAAAACGGTTGATGAGCTAGAAGAAGCAATCGATAAAGCTGGCTATCACAAAGGTTTGGATATTATTGAAGTGAAAACAAATCGTCACGAAAATAAAGCAAATCACCAAACACTTTGGGCAAAAATTGCGACTGCATTAAAGGCGTTAGATTAAGATGTTAGTCAACGGTCAACGTTATCACCTGACAAATGCTTCAAGCGGGGATAAACCGGTTTTGCTGATGTTGCATGGTTTTACAGGAACAAGCGAGACTTTTCAAGATAGCATAGCGATTTTAAAAGAATGGTATAATATTATCGCGCCTGATTTACTTGGGCACGGAAAAACGGCTAGCCCTGCGGAAATGATGCGTTATTCGATAGAAGCTGTATGCGCCGACTTGGTAGAAATCTTAAACCAACAGCACATCAAGCAATGTTTTGTGCTAGGTTATTCGATGGGTGGGCGAGTGGCGACTGCTTTTGCGGCGACATATCCAGAAATGGTGCGTGGACTGATTTTAGTTAGCAGCTCACCTGGACTCGCGGAAGTAGATGCTCGCGCTAGTCGCATCCAAGCCGATAATCGTTTAGCAGACAGGATTGAAGCAGATGGCATCACGTCTTTTGTCGACTACTGGGGAAATTTAGCTCTTTTTGCATCGCAGTCTGATTTACCTGAGGAGCGGAAAAAGCGAACGAGGTCTGAACGGTTAGCGCAAAATCCGCAAGGCTTGGCGATGAGTTTACGCGGGATGGGCACCGGGAAGCAACCATCTTACTGGGACCATTTAGCGGACTTTACTTTCCCCGTGCTACTCATTACCGGTGCGTTAGATGAGAAATTCGAAAAAATCGCGCAAAATATGCATCAACTTTTACCAAATAGCACGCATGTTACGGTGCAAGAAGCGGGACATGCAGTTTATTTAGAGCAACCAAACATCTTTTCAAGTCAGCTAATTAACTGGCTGGAAGTTATTTTAAAGGAGGAAGAAAAATGAGTTTTAATTGGCAAACAGAAAAAGTATATGAGGAAATCAAATATGAAAGTTACGAAGGAATCGCGAAAATTACGATTAACCGTCCAGAAGTACATAATGCATTTACACCAAAAACTGTAACAGAAATGATTGATGCATTTAACTTAGCGCGTGATAATTCAGATCTTGGCGTGATTATTTTAACAGGGGAAGGCGAAAAAGCATTTTGTTCTGGCGGAGACCAAAAAGTTCGCGGACACGGTGGTTATGTTGGCGATGACCAAATCCCACGCTTGAACGTGCTTGACTTACAACGTTTAATTCGTGTTATTCCAAAACCAGTTATCGCGATGGTTGCAGGCTGGTCAATTGGTGGCGGAAACGTCCTTCAATTAGTTTGTGACTTAACCATTGCTGCTGACAATGCAAAATTTGGACAAACTGGACCGAATGTTGGTAGTTTTGATGCTGGTTACGGTTCTGGCTATTTAGCACGTGTTATCGGACATAAGAAAGCGAAAGAAGTATGGTTCATGTGCCGTCAATACACAGCGGACGAAGCTCTTGAAATGGGCTGGATAAACACCGTTGTTCCAGTAGCAGATTTAGAAACAGAAACAGTCGCTTGGGCAAAACAAATGCTACAAAAAAGTCCAACAGCGCTTCGTTTCATTAAAGCAGCTTTCAACGCAGATACAGACGGTTTAGCGGGTATTCAGCAATTAGCTGGTGACGCAACACTTCTATACTATACAACAGACGAAGCCAAAGAAGGTCGCGATGCCTTTAAAGAAAAACGCGATCCAGACTTTGACCAATTTCCAAAATTCCCTTGATTTGAAGGTGTAAAAATGGACATGACAAACTGGCTTCAAAAACGAGTGCGGCTTTCTCCTAACGAGACCGCGCTCGTTTTTGAAGGAAAAGAAGAAACCTTTACGGAAATAAATGAAGCAGTGGGGCAGCTAGCGGGAAAATTGTTCGCGCTTGGTATTAGAAAAGACGAGATGGTGGCTATCCTTGGGAAAAACGACCGGATGACATTCTTACTTATCCATGCTTTGCAACAACTCGGTGCCGTCACGCTATTTCTTAATAACCGTTTGACGAAAAAAGAGCTTGCTTTTCAACTTGCTAATGCAGAAGTAAAACAAGTGCTTATGGCAGATACGTTTGTGGAAAAAGTGGTGGAAGGAATTAGCTACACTGAATTGCAGCAAACAGATTATTTAGAGCCAGAGCTACTAGAAACATGGGAATTATCGCGTGTGGCTTCTGTTATGTATACATCCGGAACCACTGGCAAACCAAAAGGCGTTATGCAAACGTATGAAAACCACTGGTGGAGTGCGGTTGCTTCGGCTTTAAATTTAGGTTTAACTGAAAAAGATAGCTGGCTTTGCGCTGTGCCAATTTTTCATATTAGCGGTTTATCGATCATGATGCGGTCGGTGATTTATGGTATTCCGGTGTATTTGGAAGAACATTTTGACGAAGAAAAAATCACCCAATTACTAGAAAGTGGCAAAGTTTCCACGATTTCGGTCGTGACTTCAATGCTCGAACGATTGCTAAAAATACATGGGGGAAACTACCACCCGAATTTGCGGACGGTGTTGCTTGGCGGGGGACCAGCGAGTAAGGCTGTTTTAGAAATTTGCAAGCAACGTAATATTCCGTTAGTGCAATCATTCGGTATGACTGAAACAGCGTCGCAAATCGTGACTTTACCGCCGAAAGATGCCTTAACTAAAATCGGTTCTTCTGGTAAAGCATTATTTCCAGCAGAAGTGAAAATTGCGGATGACGGGGAAATTTTATTAAAAGGACCATCGATTACACCTGGTTACTTACACAATGAAACGGCAACAAAAGCCGCCTTCACGGACGGCTGGTTTAAAACGGGCGATATCGGTTATTTGGATGAAGAAGGCTTTTTATTTGTACTAGAGCGTCGATCGGATTTGATTATCTCGGGAGGAGAGAATATTTATCCAACCGAAATTGAACATGTCATTGCTACCTATGAAGCGGTGAAAGAAGTTGCGGTAGTAGGTAAGCCAGATGACAAATGGGGCAGTGTAGCAGTCGCTTTTATCGTTACAGAGCAAACTTTTGATGAAGCGGAATTACGCGCCATTTGCCAAACGAACTTAGCTAGTTTTAAAATTCCAAAGCAAATAACTATTGTTGAAACCTTACCAAAAACTGCTTCTGGCAAAATTCAACGGAATAAATTAAAAGAAAGGCACTCTAAGTAACTAGAGCGCCTTTCTTTTTTAGTAATTAAGTCCTTCTTTTAAAGCTTTTAAATTATCATTCATAATAGAAAGATAATCGCGATTGTTGTCGATATCTTTTTGGGTTAGTGTTTCTAAATTATGCAGTGTTAATGTTTTTGTGTTTGTTTCTTGTTGGATAACATCGGCTATTTTTGAATTCGTATTTTGTTCTAGCATAATATACGGGATATTTTCTGCTTCGATTTTTTCAACAATGGATTTTAGTTTCTTTTGAGATGGTTCGTCGCTTGTTGATACGCCGGCAATCGGGATTTGATGTAAGTTATATTCGGTTTCCCAGTAGCTATAGGCAGCGTGAGCAGTGACGAAATCTTTTTGTTTAGCAGCGCTTGTAACGGTGCGGAAATCTTGATCAAGTGTCTTTAATTTTTCTTCGACAGCTTGGTAATTTTTCTCGAAAGTTTCTTTTTGATCAGGCATTTCCTTGATTAATTTATCTTTGACGACCGTTGCCATTTGTTCCATATAGACTGGATTTAACCATACGTGTGGGTTGATATCGCCATGTTCGTGTTCTTCTTCGCTTTCGTGATCATGTTCCTCGGCGGCATCAGGGTCGATAGGTAAGTCTAATTTTTCAGCAGTAGGGACGAAAGTGACATGTTCGTTTGCTAACGTTTTTTCTGCTTTATCGACGAATCCTTCCATACCGAGACCAATATAGAAAAATAAATCACTATCGGCAATTTTCATCATGTCTTTTTGTGTAGGTTCAAAGCTGTGAGCGTCTGAGCCGGGCGGATAAATGCTATGAACATCCACATATTTACCACCGATTTGTTCCGTTAAGTACTGTAAAGGATAAACGGTCGTATAAACAGTTAATTTATCGCTGCTTGTTTTTGTATCACTGCTGTCCGAACAGCCAGTAAGTAGTAATAAAACAGATAGTAATGCTGCTAACACGATAAGATAGCTTTTTTTCAATCTATTCACTCCTCTAAATCGAAATTATTCTTGTTTAAATTATATGCGAATCGTAGTAATTACGATTTATAGTCCGAATTTGATAATACCGCATTCTTTCATAAAAAGCAAGAAAAAAATGAACCGGCGTAAACCGATTCATGCTATTATTAATGGTGATGATGCGCTTTACAATGATGCTCGGAATCATCGTTTTTCTCTTTTTTAGGTGGCACAAAATCAAGCCCACCTTTATGAAACGGGTGGCATTTAGAAATGCGTCTGATTGCGAGATAGCTTCCCTTTAAGGCGCCATGTGTCTGTATTGCTTCAATCCCGTATGCGGAACAAGTCGGGTAAAAACGACAAGTCGCTGGGGTGAACCGCGAAATATATTTTTGGTAAAGTCGGATTCCTCCGATAAGAATTTTTTTCATTACTATTCATCCTCTAAATTTCAGCTTACATACAGCTTACCATATTTTTGAAAAAAGAAAAGGAAGTGAGTTTTTGTTTATTTATAATGATACACTTGGAAACAAAGTGACGATTTATTTGGAAGAACAGGAAAATAATCCGGATGATGTCCTGATTATTCCTAAAACGGAAGATGGTTGGCTTTTTACAGAACACAAAATTCGCGGGTTAGAATTTCCTGGTGGGAAGGGAGAGCCAGGGGAAAGCAATTTGGCGGCAGCGAAACGAGAGTTAATGGAAGAAACTGGAGCAATGAGTGATAGCTTTTATTTTGTAGCCGATTATTTGGTCGAGTCTAAGGAGCGAACATTTACGAAACGGGTTTATGCAGCCAAGATTACAAACATCAAAACACAAGCTGATTACTTAGAAACAAAAGGACCTGTCGTTTTGCGCGGGGAACTGAGCCAATTTATTTTACAGCCAGCGTTCAGTTTTTTTATGCGCGATGCTGGAATGGTTCACATTGTGCAACAAGCCGAGCGGATTTTAGGCGATAAAAACTAGTCAAACAGGGGTAAACTCTGCTATGATAATAGAAAATGGAGGTGGGGAAATTGGGTATGCCACTAGAGGTAAACACAATGATCGTAACAAAAGGAAATGAAAAACGAATTTCTGATAATTTCTTTGAACTTGAAAAAGTAGGATATCGAATTTATCCAATTGATGTGCCAATCGCG
Source organism: Listeria cossartiae subsp. cossartiae (assembly GCF_014224155.1). GTDB lineage: Bacteria > Bacillota > Bacilli > Lactobacillales > Listeriaceae > Listeria > Listeria cossartiae. The sequence goes on from NZ_JAASUI010000007.1 coordinate 19,504, forward strand.
GTTCGTAAAACAAAAGAAGGCGAAACGCTTGGAGAAGCAATTCCACGTAAATTGGTATGGGAAAATAATAAAACCATCATTAAATATGAATTAATCGCATTAAATTCAAGTAATTAATTTTGGAGGGGATTTTGTGAAACGCAAAGTAGGCATAATTGGTACAGGTCATGTTGGAAGCGACGTGGCTTTTTCCCTTGTTACCCAAGGGATTTGTGATGAAATTGTTTTAATAGATAAAGTTGAAACAAAGGCGGAAAGTGAAGCACTGGAATTACGCGACATGGCTTCGATGACACGTTCTTATACAACTATCATATCGAATGATTGGGACGCACTGGCGGATGCAGACGTGATTGTGATGGCGGTTGGTCCGGAAACGCTACTTCGGGAAGATCGAATGGAAGAACTTGTTGAAACGAGCAGATCTGTGGCAGAGATTGTTCCAAAGATTGTAGCAACCGGTTTTAAGGGTGTTTTTGTGAATATTACGAATCCGTGTGATGTGATTACGATGCTTATTCAGAAAGTTTCAGGTTTTGATCGTTCGCGGGTGTTTGGCACGGGAACATCACTTGATACAGCGCGTATGAGACGGGTTGTTGGGGAAGCATTACATATTAATCCAAAGAGTGTCGAGGGCTATGTTCTTGGTGAGCACGGCGAATCGCAATTTGTTGCTTGGTCAACGGTGAAAATTGGTGGTGTTAGTATCACGGATTATAAAACCGAGACGCCGCTAGATTTGCCAATTTTAAAAGATGCTGTTCGTGGTGGTGGCTGGAATATTTTAACGGGGAAAGGTTGGACGAGTTTTGGGATAGCGACAGCCGCGGCAGGTATTGTTGATGCAATTTTGACGGATGCGAAACAAGTTTTCCCGCTGGCTGTGTATGACGAAAAAACAATGACTTACATTGGTCAACCAGCGCTTATTGGTGCAAATGGTGTGATAGCTATTTTAGAACCGAAACTAACTGCAGATGAAAAGGCTAGTTTTGTTGCGTCAGCTGAAATTATTAAAAAAGCTTTTCATTTAATTAAATGATAAATGGGCATAAAAAAAGCTAGCGACATTCACGTCGCTAGCTTTTTAGGCTGTTTTAGCTTTTTTCTTTTGTTTAGGTTTTTTTGATTTTCTGGAAATAAAGCGAACTAGACTAATAATAAGTGATACAACATATTCACCAAATGAGCCGATAAAAATGGCAATTGCTATTTCTGTTTGGGACATCCCACCGCCGTAAAAGCTGATGAAAAATACCACACCACTTGCAATTAATCCCATTGTTGCTAGGAAATATTTAAACCAATATAAACGAAAAACAAAATCAAATAAACATACAACTGCTAAAAACCCAAGAAAAATAATCAAGGATAGCGGAATTAAACTCATAGATACAATCTCCTTTAGTTAAGTAAAACATCTTTTTTATCCATCTATCATACCACAGGTTGGAAATAATGATAAGTGAAAAATAATCAAACAGCATTTTTAAGGGATGGAAATGAATTCAAAACCGAATTATTATTGCATCTGGCCTCCGTTTATGGTATTCTATCTTAGAATTAAAATTTATCTCTTATCCAGAGCGGTAGAGGGACTGACCCTTTGAAGCCCAGCAACCTACACATATATGTGAAAGGTGCTAATCTGTTGCAGGAGTATTATCTTCTGAACGATGAGAGCAAAGGTATAATTATAGCCTTTCTCTATTCGTGCGCGTTTTGTGCAAAATAGGGAGAGGCTTTTTATATGAGACGTATTTGGAGAGAACTAAAGGAGGAAAATGAAATTGGCTAAAAACCGTCATCTATTCACATCAGAATCGGTTTCTGATGGACATCCAGATAAAATTGCAGATCAAATATCTGATGCAATTTTAGATGCAATTATTTCAAAAGATCCGGACGCGCGTGTGGCTTGTGAAACCACGGTGACGACTGGTTTAGTATTAGTAGCGGGAGAGATTACGACGTCTGTTTATGTAGACATCCCAAAAATTGTTCGTGATACTATTAAAGAAATCGGCTATACACGTGCAAAATATGGTTTTGATGCAGAAACATGTGCTGTTTTAACGGCAATTGATGAACAGTCACCAGATATTGCGCAAGGGGTAGACGAAGCATTAGAATCAAGAAGTGGTAGCGAAATTGACGCTGCTATTGAAGCGATTGGAGCGGGAGATCAAGGCTTAATGTTCGGTTTTGCAACAGACGAAACAGAAGAATTAATGCCACTTCCGATTTTCTTAGCGCACGGTTTGGCACGTAAGTTAACAGAATTACGTAAAACAAATAAATTAGACTACTTGCGTCCAGATGCAAAAACACAAGTAACTGTTGAATATGATGAATTTAATCAACCAGTTCGGATTGATACAATTGTTGTTTCTACCCAACATCATCCGGATATCACGCAAGAACAAATCGCGAAAGACTTGCACACACATCTTTTCCCAGAAGTGATTGATGCTTCTTTCTTAGATGAAGACACGAAATACTTTATCAACCCAACTGGCCGCTTTGTTATCGGTGGTCCACTTGGTGATGCTGGCTTAACTGGCCGTAAAATCATCGTGGATACATACGGTGGTTATGCACGTCATGGCGGGGGAGCGTTCTCTGGTAAAGATCCGACCAAAGTAGACCGTTCCGGCGCTTATGCTGCTAGATACGTTGCTAAAAATATCGTAGCTGCCGGACTTGCTAAAAAAGTAGAAGTACAAGTAGCTTATGCCATTGGCGTTGCTCGTCCAGTTTCGATTTCGATTGACACATACGGAACAAGCGATTATTCGGAACAAGAATTAATCGATGGCGTAAATGCATTATTTGATTTACGACCAGCTGGCATTATCCATATGCTAGACCTACGTCGCCCAATTTATCGTCAGACAGCTGCATTTGGTCATTTTGGCCGTAGCGATCTTGATTTACCTTGGGAAAGAACCGACAAAGCAGAAGCGTTGAAAAAATTAATTGTAAAATAAGCCTAACCGAGCATTTCATCTCAGAAATGTTCGGTTTTTTTCTTTCCTAAACAGTGCAAAGCGAGTCTAGTTATGATATGATAGACGTTGTGAAAAAAAGATAAAATGATTATCTATATAGAGGAGAAATGTTACCATGTGTGGATTTGTAGGATGCGTACATGACCGCATTACAGAAATTACTGGCGCTGATAAAGAAACCTTTAGACAAATGAATAGTATGATTACGCACCGTGGGCCAGATGATGAAGGATACTTCACAGATGATCACGTGCAGTTTGGTTTCCGCCGTTTAAGTATTATTGATGTAGAAAACGGTCATCAACCCTTAACGTATGAAAATGAACGTTACTGGATTATTTTTAATGGAGAAGTGTATAACTATGTGGAACTCCGCGAGCAATTAGTTGCTGAAGGAATGACATTTGAAACCGAAAGTGATACCGAAGTAATTATCGCTACTTATGCGAAATACAAAGAAAAAACAGCAGAACGTCTTCGCGGGATGTTTGGTTTTGTTATTTGGGACAAACAAGAAGAACTTGTTTACGGCGCACGCGACCCATTCGGCATTAAACCATTTTTCTATGCAGAAGAAGACGGCAAGCTGTTCATGGGTTCTGAAAAGAAATCCATTTTACATGCGTTAAAAGAAAAAGAATTGGACGAAGTGTCATTACAAAACTACATGACATATCAATTTGTTCCAGAACCAGATTCCTTAACTAAAAATGTCAAACGTTTAGAACCAGGACATCAGTTCACGAAAAAAATTGGTCAACCAATGGAAATTACTACTTATTGGAAAGCTTCTTTTGCACCAGTAACTAAATCAGAAGACGCATGGATCAAAGAAGTCCGTGATGTAATGTATGATTCGGTTAAAATGCACATGCGTTCTGACGTACCAGTGGGTTCATTCCTATCTGGCGGTATTGATTCATCGATTATTGCAGCAATTGCCAAAGAATATCACCCAGCAATCAAAACATTCTCTGTTGGTTTTGAACGCGATGGTTTCAGTGAAATCGATGTAGCAAAAGAAACAGCAGACAAACTTGGCGTAGAAAACATTAGTTATGTTATTTCACCGGAAGAATATATGAAAGAATTACCAAAAATTGTTTGGCATATGGATGATCCACTTGCTGATCCGGCTGCTATTCCGCTTTACTTCTTATCAAGAGAAGCTCGCAAACAAGTAACCGTAGCATTATCAGGTGAAGGCGCAGATGAACTTTTCGGTGGTTATAACATTTATAACGAACCAAATTCCCTTGCGATGTTTAACAAAATGCCAGGCGTATTTAAATCCTTGTTAAATAGCGTAGCGCGTGTTATGCCAGAGGGAATGCGTGGTAAAAGTTTCTTAGAACGTGGAACAACGCCGATGGAAGAACGCTATATCGGAAACGCGAAAATGTTCACGGAAAAAGAAAAGCAAATTTTACTTCCACAATACCAATCTGGACATGATTATACGAACATTACAGATCCATTTTATGCGGAAACAACGAATTATCATCCTGTAGAAAGAATGCAGTACATTGATATTCATACGTGGCTTCGCGGAGATATTCTTCTCAAAGCTGACCGGATGACAATGGCTAATTCACTGGAAGTCCGTGTACCTTTCCTTGATAAAGAAGTGTACAACGTGGCAAGAAATATTCCAGATACAATGAAAACAACCAATGGAACAACCAAATATATCTTACGTAAAGCGGCAGCAACATTTGTACCAGAACACGTACTTAACCGCCGCAAACTAGGATTCCCAGTACCCATTCGTCACTGGTTAAAAGACGAAATGAACGCTTGGGTTAAAAATATTATCAAAGAATCACCAACCGATCATTTAATTAACAAACAATACGTTCTAGACTTACTAGACGACCACTGTGCTGGTAAATTCGACTACAGTCGTAAAATCTGGACAGTCGTTATTTTCATGATTTGGTATGATGTATACGTAGCAGATAAATACGATTTCAAAAAATAAAAAGAAAACCTAGACAGGCTAATTACTAGCTTTGTCTAGGTTTTCTTTTTTCGATGACAATCACAAATGGAGCATCATTTTTTTGATTAATAAAGTTGTAAGATAATACATGGAAATCTTGTTGGGGGATAGCTTCGCAAAAAGTCACAACAGCATCTTTTTCTTGTTTTCCAGCAGGGTGACCGTGATAAATAACGAGAATAATGACGCCACCAACTTCAAGCAGCTCCATTAAATGGCCAATGCTTTCTAAAGTGGAGTCCGCCGTTGTCGTAATTTCTTTATCACCACCAGGTAAATAACCAAGATTGAAAATAGCAGCGCGAACTGGTTTGGATGTATATTCTGGGATGCGCGCATGGCTAGCACAAACGAGCTCAACTTGTGAACTGGCAGCCGCGTTTTCTAAGCGCTCTTTCGTCGCATCAATCGCCAGCTGTTGAATATCAAACCCAAGCACATGGCCGTTAATGCCGACTAGTTCCGCTAGTAAAAGCGTATCATGCCCATTTCCACAAGTCGCATCCACTACATAATCTCCCGAACGAACTACTTTTCGAAGGGTGTCATGGGCGAAGGGGAGGATACCTCTTAAATTCATTCAGAAATCACTTCCGCAGGTTGATACAGTTTCCCTTGCCAGCTATCTCTTCGAACGAGTTCCGCATCAATCGCATTCAGAACTTCAAACTTATTCAAACTCCAAACCGGTCCAATTAAATCATCCACACCACCGTCACCAGTAATCCGGTGAATAACCATTTCTGGTGGTAAGATTTCAAGTTGATCAGCCACTAAGTTCACATAGCCCTCGCGCGTTAAAAATTCTAAATCACCTTTTTTATAATCTTCTACCATAGGCGTCCCTTTTAATAAATGAAGCAAATGGATTTTAATACCGTCAACGCCACTTTCTACTACTTTGCGGGTTGTCTCCATCATCATTTCCGGTGTTTCTTTTGGAAGCCCATTAATAATGTGGGTGCAAATTCGGATATTGTGCTTTTGCAGTTTGCGCACACCTTCTACATAACAATCATAATCATGCGCCCGGTTAATTAAGCGCCCAGTTTCATCATGAGCAGATTGCAATCCAAGCTCTAACCATAAGTAAGTCCGTTCATTTAATTCAGCCAAATATTCCACGACATCATCTGGCAAACAGTCCGGTCTTGTCGCAATCGAAAGACCAACCACGCCCGGCTCATTCAAAACTGTTTCGAATTTTTCGCGCAGTTCGGCAACCGGGGCATGTGTATTCGTGAAAGCTTGGAAATACGCGATACATTTACCATCTTTCCATTTCGTTTGCATTTTATCGCGAACTTGTTGGAATTGCACTTTTAAATCGAGCGCGCGGTTTCCGGCAAAATCCCCAGAACCGGCCGCACTACAAAAAGTACAACCACCATGCGCGACCGTGCCATCACGATTCGGACAATCAAAGCCGCCATCTAGCGCCACTTTATAAGTCTTTTGACCAAATTCCTCGCGCAAGCAGTAATTCCACGTATGATATCTTTTATTATCATTACTATATACAAATGGATTCGTTTGTTTCACTAGTTTTAGACTCCTTCAAATGAAATTCTCCATTCATTTTAGCACATTTTACTAGGAAAGTTAGATAAATCTTCAGAGTGCTTGCTAAAAAAAAGAAATTCAGCTACAATAAAACTAATGAATTTTGCGAAATAGCGATGAATTGGAGTAGTAATCTGCATATTTTGATGTGAAGAGAGCTGACGGTTGGTGCAAGTCAGTCACAAAATCCGGATGAACTTACCATGGAGCTTGGGTGTATCCCCGTTTTCCGCGTTAAGGAATTGATAAGTTGAGTGGTCAAACACTAATGTGGGTGGTACCGCGGGAGAAGCATCTCTCGTCCCATGGCGATAAGCCGTTGGGATGTAGGGATTTTTTTGTAGCCAAAATTCGATATTTTAAGGAAAAGAGGATGAGTAAAGTGACATTTAATCATAAAAAAATGGAACCGAAATGGCAACAATATTGGAGTGAACATAACACTTTCAAAACAACCGAAGATAAAAATAAAGAAAACTTCTATGCACTAGATATGTTTCCTTACCCATCTGGAGCCGGTCTTCACGTAGGACATCCAGAAGGTTATACAGCAACTGATATTTTGTCTCGAATGAAACGGATGCAAGGGAAGAACGTACTTCACCCAATTGGTTGGGATGCATTTGGTCTTCCAGCTGAACAATATGCGATTGATACTGGTAATGACCCAGAAGAATTTACTGCACTTAATATTGCAAACTTTACTCGCCAAATTAAATCACTCGGTTTTTCCTACGATTGGGACCGCGAAATCAATACAACAGATCCCGAATATTACAAATGGACTCAGTGGATTTTTGAAAAACTATATGAAAACGGCCTAGCTTATGAAGCCGAAATCGCTGTAAACTGGTGCCCAGAGCTTGGAACAGTTTTAGCTAACGAAGAAGTTATCGATGGTAAAAGTGAACGTGGTGGTTTCCCAGTTTTCCGTAAACCAATGCGCCAGTGGATGCTTAAAATCACTGCCTATGCAGATCGTTTGCTAGATGACCTTGACCTAGTGGACTGGCCTGAAAACATCAAAGACATGCAACGCAACTGGATTGGCCGTTCTGAAGGAGCAGAAGTCACTTTTAAAATCAAAGGTAGCGATGCAACATTTAACGTCTTCACAACACGCCCAGATACCCTTTTTGGCGCAACATATACGGTGTTTGCACCTGAGCATGAACTTATCGAAAAAATCACTACACCGGAGCAAAAAGAAGCAGTAGAAGCATACAAAAAACAAGTAGAACTTAAAAGCGAACTAGAAAGAACCGACCTTGCAAAAGATAAAACAGGTGTCTTCACAGGAGCTTACGCAATTAATCCAATCAATGGCGAAGAAGTGCCAATTTGGATTGCGGACTACGTGTTGATTCAATATGGAACGGGCGCAATTATGGCCGTACCAGCACATGACGAACGCGACTTTGAGTTCGCGCGACAATTTGGCCTAAATATCCGACCAGTACTTGAAGGCGGCGACGTAACAAAAGAAGCTTTCACTGGCGACGGTCCACACATTAATTCCGATTTCTTGAACGGACTAGCTAAAGCAGAAGCGATTACCGCTGCAATTGATTGGCTAGAAAAAGAAGGCATCGGTAGCCGCAAAATCACCTACCGTTTGCGCGACTGGTTGTTCAGCAGACAACGTTACTGGGGGGAACCAATTCCTGTTATCCACTGGGAAGACGGCGAAACAACGCTTGTACCAGAAGAAGAACTACCACTACTTCTACCAAAAGCAACGGAAATCAAACCATCAGGCACAGGCGAATCGCCACTTGCGAACTTGCATGATTGGGTAAACGTAACTGACGAAAATGGCCGTAAAGGACGTCGCGAAACAAATACCATGCCGCAATGGGCTGGCTCAAGCTGGTATTTCTTGCGTTACATTGATCCAAAAAACAGCGAAGCAATTGCAGACAAAGAAAAACTAGCAGAATGGCTTCCAGTTGACGTTTACATCGGCGGGGCAGAGCATGCTGTACTTCACTTGCTTTACGCACGTTTCTGGCATAAATTCTTGTACGATATCGGCGTAGTCCCAACAAAAGAACCTTTCCAAAAACTATTTAACCAAGGAATGATTCTTGGCGAAAATAATGAAAAAATGTCCAAATCAAGAGGAAATGTCGTTAATCCTGATGAAGTAGTAGAAAAATACGGCGCAGACACACTTCGCTTGTATGAAATGTTCATGGGCCCACTAGAAGCTTCGATTGCTTGGAATGAAAATGGACTAGAAGGTGCGCGTAAATTCCTAGACCGCATCTGGCGCTTGTTAGTAACCGAAGAAGGCACACTCGCTGAAAAAGTCACAACAGCAACCAATGCCAATTTGGAAAAAGCATATCATCACATGGTGAAAACAGTAACGAATCACTACGAAAACCTGCGTTTCAATACCGGAATTTCCCAACTAATGATTTTCATCAATGAAGCCTACAAACAAGACACGATTCCAAAAGAATATGTCGAAGGTTTCGTTCAATTACTATCACCAATCGCACCACACCTTGCTGAAGAATTGTGGGAAATCCTAGGCCATACTGAAACAATCAGCTACGTAGCTTGGCCAACATACGACGAAGCCAAATTAGTAGAAGATGAAGTGGAAATCGTACTTCAAGTAAATGGCAAAGTGAAAAGTAAAATCACTGTTGCCAAATCGCTTGGAAAAGAAGAACTAGAAAAAATCGCACAAGAAGACGACAAAATGAAAGAAAACCTAGAAGGCAAAACAATCCGTAAAGTGATTGTCGTTCCAGGGAAGCTTGTAAATATTGTTGCGAATTGATTGTAAAATAGTGATACAAAGGCTAAATGTAGTCTTTGCATCACTATTTTTTTAGTAAGGATTTCATTCATATTACTCTAGTTATTATGGTAAAATGAAGTATCTTTACAAAATATAGATAATCAAGAAGGGATGAAGAGATTGAAATTTTTTGACAAATTAAAAGAAAATAGAACTGTAAAAAAAGAACAAAAAAACCTAGATGAATTATTAAAAGAAATTAGTCATTCAAAAACGGAATTGGATTCGTTGCAAGTAAAGCTATCAGACAAAGAAACTTTGATTTCAAATTTGAAAAAAGAAGTGGAAGAAGAAAATAAAGAAGTTAGAGAGAACATCATTAAAGAAGCTAAAAACCATGTTTCGACTTTGAACAATGAGCTGCTAGAAATGCAAATGAAGAAGGAAGAATTACAAAAAGAGTTGGTTGAACTGCCAGAACAAATTGAATTGGAAACGTTTGGTTTCTATAAACCTAAATATGATTTTGCGACTTCTTTAGGCTATAAAGAAAAACTGGAACAAATTCGTTTAGAACAAAAACAATTAGTTACCATAAAAGAAGCAATTTTAGTCCAAAAATCTTGGACAGTTGATGGAAGTGCAGCAAAAGGTAGAACATTTACTAATAGATTGGTTAAGGCTTTAGTGAGAGCTTTTAATAATGAATGTGAAGCTGCTATCAATAAAGTCAAATACTCTAATTTTTTACAAATACAAAAACGAATAAATAAGTCTTATGAACAATTGAATAAGTTAAATGAAACAAATTCAATTGAAATATCACCAGTTTTTTTAAATTTAAAATTAGATGAACTTTCTTTAGCGTTTGAATATGAACAAAAGAAACAAGATGAGAAAGAACAATTAAGAGAGCAAAGAGAGCGGGAACGAGAAGAGAAGGCTTTACAAAAAGAAATCAATGATAAAAAGAAAATCATTGATAAAGATATTACGCATTATAAAAACATGTTGGACGAATTACAACAAAAACTGGATTCAAAAGATGCAAATCAAATTGATCTAGAGCTAAAAATCACTGAATTACAGAAAAAAATAAATGAAAAAGAAACAGAGAAAGAAGAGCTTGACTACAGAGAAGCACATGCTCAAGCAGGCTATGTATATATTATTAGCAATATCGGATCTTTTGGAGACGATATAGTGAAAATAGGTGTTACTCGCCGACTAAATCCACTAGAAAGAATAAGTGAATTAAGTAGCGCTTCTGTTCCATTCAAATATGATGTGCATGCCTTAATTTTTAGTTATGAAGCATATAAACTAGAAGCTGAATTACATCAAAAATTCTCTAACTATCGGATTAATAAAGTAAATAATAGAAAAGAATTTTTCAAAGTAGCCATTAGCGATTTAGAAGAAGAGCTTTCTAAATATGAAAGTTTGACTATTGATTTCGAAAAAATTCCTGAGGCACAAGAGTATCGAGAATCATTAGCGTTAATTAATTAATATTTGAAGCCGTAAAACTTGCAAGCTCAGCCGTAATTGCTCTTGCATTTAAAGTGTTTTTATGGTATATTAGGAAACAGTGTTAAATCACACACGCACGGTGACAGACTGAGAAGGTGCTTGGCGGCTTGTTCGCGCAAGTTTTTCAGCTGGTTGATCCATGCGGAGGGCGGTTATCCGCAAAAAATAAACCAATAGGAGGGAATAACACATGCCTGTTATTTCAATGAAACAATTATTAGAAGCTGGCGTTCACTTCGGTCACCAAACTCGCCGTTGGAACCCAAAAATGAAGAAATATATCTTCACAGAAAGAAATGGTATTTATATCATTGACCTACAAAAAACAGTGAAAAAAGTAGACGAAGCTTTCAACTTCATGCGTGAAGTAGCTAGCGACAACGGAACTATCCTGTTTGTAGGAACTAAAAAACAAGCTCAAGAATCCGTTCGCGACGAAGCTATCCGTTCTGGACAATATTTCGTGAATCATCGTTGGTTAGGTGGTACTTTAACTAACTTTGAAACTATTCAAAAACGTATTCAACACCTTAAAAAAATCGAAAGAATGGAAGCAGATGGAACTTTTGAAGTCCTTCCTAAAAAAGAAGTTGTCCTTCTTAAAAAAGAACAAGAAAAACTAGAACGCTTCTTAGGCGGAATCAAAGACATGAAAGGTCTTCCTGATGCATTATTCATCGTTGACCCACGCAAAGAACGTATTGCGGTTGCAGAAGCTCGTAAACTTCATATTCCTATCATCGGTATTGTTGATACAAACTGTGATCCGGATGAAATCGACTACGTAATCCCTGCAAATGATGACGCTATCCGCGCGGTTAAACTTTTAACTGCTAAAATGGCTGACGCTATCATTGAAGTGAACCAAGGGGAAGAGTTAACGGAAGCGGAAGTTGCTCCTGTAGAAGAAAAAGCTACAGAAGAAACTACTGAAGCATAAGATTTTATTTGAAACTTTCAAGGTGATAAGGCACTATTCTTATCACCTTTTTTAAAGAGAAAAATTGGAGGGAAAATAAATGGCTAATATTACAGCTCAAATGGTAAAAGAATTACGTGAAAAAACTGGTGCTGGTATGATGGATTGTAAAAAAGCACTTGTAGAAACAGAAGGAGATATGGAAAAAGCAATTGACTATCTTCGTGAAAAAGGAATCGCTAAAGCTGCGAAAAAATCTGATCGTGTAGCTTCTGAAGGTATGACTCATGTAATCAGCAATGAAAAACATGCCGTAGTACTTGAAGTAAATGCTGAAACAGATTTCGTTGCTAAAAACGATAACTTCCAACAATTAGTTGACGCTTTAGCTAAACAAATTCTTGCAGTACGTCCAGATAGCTTAGAAGACGCGCTTAAAACAGAAATGCCTAATGGCCAAACTGTTCAAGATTACATCACTGAAGCAATTACAAAAATCGGTGAAAACATTTCCCTTCGTCGTTTTGAAGTAAAAGAAAAAGCAGACAACTCTGCTTTCGGCGAATACATCCACATGAACGGACGTATTGGTGTTCTTACACTTCTTGAAGGAACTACTGATGCTACAGTTGCAAAAGACGTTGCTATGCACATCGCTGCAATCAACCCTAAATACATTTCTCGTGAAGATGTTTCTTCTGAAGAAGTTGCACACGAAAAAGAAGTATTAACTCAACAAGCATTAAACGAAGGCAAACCAGCTAATATCGTTGAAAAAATGGTAGAAGGCCGTTTGAAAAAATATCTAAGCGAAATTTCCTTAGAAGACCAACCTTTCGTTAAAAACCCAGACATCACTGTAGGCGACTACGTGAAACAAAGCGGTGGTAAAGTTGTATCATTCGTACGTTTCGAAGTAGGCGAAGGAATCGAGAAAAAAGAAGATAACTTTGTTGAAGAAGTAATGAGCCAAGTGAAAAAATAAGTCAATTTTAAATTGATTAGTAAAACCCCGTATTTTCTTAGAAAATGCGGGGCTTTTTCTTTTTAAATATTTTCATGCACGCTTACTAGGAGTCAATCATTGTAAGATTTGGTGAATACTTATACTTTATTATTCACTTAGTAATAATTCAAA
>NZ_JAASUI010000008.1 GCF_014224155.1 Listeria cossartiae subsp. cossartiae
TTCTGCCCTGCGATTACCAGTGAGACTTTACGTCTCATTGCTTTTCGTCTTCTTTTTTGTTCAGTTTTCAAAGGTCACTTTTTCTTCTTCGTTGCCTTTAGCAGCAACTCTTATATCTTACTCTATCTAGTTATCAAAGTCAAGATGTTTTTTCAAAAAAATTTAATTTCCTGAATCGCATTTTGCATTTGTTTAACTGGAACGTTTATAAATATATCATGTTTTTATGGGTATTGCAAGCATATTTTAAGAAAAAGTTTCTCTTTGGCAAATTTGTTTTTTTCTGAGAAAACAACAAAATCCAGAACCGATATTATCAGCTCTGGATTTTTTATTAATCGCGATGTTTCATTGTTGGGAATAGTAGGATGTCACGGATAGATGGAGCGTCTGTTAATAGCATTACTAGACGGTCTATACCTATACCTAGTCCACCTGTTGGCGGTAATCCGTATTCTAATGCTTCAAGGAAATCTGCATCCATTCCGTGCGCCTCGTCATTTCCTTGTTCACGTTCTTTTATTTGCGCCTCAAAACGTTCTCTTTGGTCAATCGGATCATTTAACTCTGAGAAGGCATTTGCGTGTTCGCGGCCGACGATGAATAATTCAAAACGGTCAGTAAAACGTTCGTCTTCTTTATTTTTCTTAGCTAAAGGAGAGATTTCTACTGGGTGTCCGTAAACGAATGTCGGTTGAATTAGTTTTTCTTCTACGTATGTTTCGAAAAACTCGTTAAGAATGTGGCCGTATGTCATATGTTCCGTTACTGGTACATCATGTTTTTTAGCTAGTTTGCGCGCTTCTTCATCAGAAGTTACGTTCCAGAAATCTACGCCTACATATTCTTTTACTGCATCCGCCATGTGTACACGGCGCCAGTTCGGAGTTAGGTCTACTTTGTATTCGCCGTATGTTATTTCTGTTGTTCCGTTTACTTGTTTACATACAGTGGATACTAAACCTTCTACTAAGTCCATTACATCTTCGTAATCTTCGTATGCTGCGTATGATTCTAGCATTGTAAATTCAGGGTTGTGGCGTGTGGATGTTCCTTCATTACGGAAAACACGTCCGATTTCGTATACTTTATCCATCCCGCCAACGATTAGGCGTTTTAGGTGTAGTTCTAAAGCGATTCGTAAGTATAATTCCATATCAAGCGCATTATGGTGTGTGATAAATGGTTTTGCAGCGGCTCCACCAGCAATTGTATGAAGTACTGGAGTTTCTACCTCTAGGAACCCTTGGTTATCCATATAATCACGAGTGTATTTCAAGATTTTACTACGCATTACAAAACGGTTTTGACTTTCTTCGTTTGTAATTAAGTCTAAGTAGCGTTGACGGTAGCGTTGTTCTACGTCTTTCAAGCCATGATATTTATCAGGAAGCGGGCGTAATGATTTGGAAAGCAAAGTGAATTCTGTTGCTTTAACCGAAAGTTCGCCTGTATTAGTGCGGAAAATAGTTCCTTTTATACCAATAATATCTCCTAAATCAGCTAATTTGAAAATAGCATATGCATCTTCACCAATAGCATCTTTGCGGATATAGATTTGTAATTGATGGAAACGGTCTTGAATATGCGTGAAACCTACTTTACCTTTTACACGCTTTGTCATAATACGTCCTGCTACAGAAACTTCGATAGCAGCTTCTTCAAGTTCTTCTTTTGATTTATCAGCGAATTTTGTTTCAAGTTCTTCCGGGCTGATGGAACGGATGAATTTTTCGCCAAAAGGATCTATGCCTTCTTCGCGTAATGTGTCCACTTTTTCGCGACGGACGATGAGTTGGTCATTTAGTTCTTCATGATTCTCGTTACTCATATAGGTACACTCCTATTCTTTTCATTTCTACAGATGTTTCCATTATACGCTTTTTTGGTGTTGTTTTTCTAGTATAAATTTAAAAATTGCCCCGAAATCTCGAGGCAACGATAATTAGTCTTGTTTTGCTAACGCTTTTTCTTCATATTGGAGAACAAATTCATTTAAAATTGCTTCCATTTCTGATTGTTTTGTTGCTTGGTTAGCAGCTACTTTAGCGCGAGTGCTTCCGCGAGCGCCTTTTAGGTAGTATGCTGCGTGTTGTCTGAATTCGCGAACTGCGATGTTTTCTCCTTTTAACTCAACTAAACGGTTTAGGTGTAGCATGGCAGTTTGCATTTTTTCACGTGGTTCTGGTTCTGGGAGAAGTTCGCCTGTTTCTAGGAATTTTACTGTACGATAAATCATCCATGGGTTTCCTAGGGCAGCTCGGCCGATCATTACGCCATCTGCGCCGGTATGTTCTAGGATTCGTTTGGCGTCTTCAGGTGTTCTTACGTCACCATTGGCCATGAACGGGATTTTTAGTTCGCGTTTTACGTCTCTAAGTACGTCCCAGTTCGCGCTACCTTCATACATTTGCACACGAGTACGGCCGTGCATTGCAACCGCAGCAGCTCCGGCACGTTCAGCAGCAAGTGCATTTTCGATTGCAAAGACATGTTCCTCGTCCCATCCAATGCGCATTTTCACTGTTACTGGTTTATCGACAGCGTCCACTACAGCAGCTACCATGTCGTACACTTTATTTGGGTCAAGTAGCCATTTTGCTCCAGCTTCACATTTGATAATTTTGTTTACCGGACAACCCATATTGATATCAATAATATCGGCCGTCGTATTTTCAGCTACGAATTTTGCGGCCTCTACAAGCGTTTCTTTCTCGCCACCGAAAATTTGTAGGCTCAGTGGTTTTTCTTTTTCATCAATATATAGCATATCAAGTGTTTTAGCATTGCGGTATGCGATTCCTTTGTCGCTAATCATTTCACAGCAAACGAGGCCTGCTCCGAATTCTTTGACTGTTAGACGGAATGCGGAATTGGATATACCGGCCATTGGCGCCACAACTACTTGGTTCTTAATTTCTACGTTACCTATTTTAAACATAAATGGTAAACCCCTTCCTCTTAAATTGCGCTAGTGATATGTTATCATAATTAAGTTTTTCTGCAAGTGCCAATTTTACCAGTTGACTTGATTTTTTATTTTCCGAACACCTTGCTCTTCCAAAATGGCTGGATTCGCTAAAAAATTGCTTTTTTCTGGTGAAATTTCTATTAATGGAATCATTACGAAGGCGCGTTCTTTCATATAAGGATGTGGGATTTTTAGCTTTTCTGTGTCGATTTTAACATCATCATATAGTAGAACATCAATATCGATGAGGCGCGGGCCCCATTTAAACAACCGAACTCGCCCCAATTCAAGTTCGAGCGCCAGGCAAAAATCTAGTAAATCAACTGGGGTAAATTTGGTTTCGATTTCTGCTGCGATGTTTAAAAAGGCTGCTTGGTCTTCATAACCCACTGCGTCTGTTTCATAAACACTGGATACATTAGTGATTTTAATTTGATTTGAAGCAGCTAGACCTCTTAGCGCATCATTTAAATTTTCTAAACGTTCGCCGATATTTGTACCAATGGATAGAAACGCTTTAGCCATTCAAATCACTTCTCTTACGTTCGATTTCTACGGCAACAGAATCGTAATGTCCCGGAATTGGCGGATTTGGTTTAATAAGTTTTACCGTTACTTCTTCTAAAAGTGGGTATCCGACTAAAACTTCGGTTGCGATTTTTTCCGCAAGTGCTTCGATTAGTTTAAATGGTGTACCTTCTACTATGCCTTTCACAGTTTCATACACTTCTGCATAGCTGACCGTATCTTCTACGCTGTCCGACATTCCGGCTTTTTTTGTAGAAAGCCCGAGAATAAGCGACACTCTGAACGTTTGTCCTAATTTTGTTTCTTCTGCTAAAACTCCGTGGTATCCGTAAAACACTAATTCATTTAAATAAATTTTATCCAATTAAAGCACCTCTTTATAATTTTGTAATATCTAATTTGCCAGTTATCGCATCCGTCATCCGAACCATGCGCGCAATTGGAAGAACATCGTGCACGCGAGTAATTGTACAACCTTTTGCAAAACCGTAAACTGTTGTCGCGCCCGTTCCTTCCATTCTATCTTCTGGCGTGGTCCCTAGAACAAGACCTATCGTTGACTTTCGGCTCGTTCCGAGTAAGACCTCATAGCCAAGCTCAACAATTTCGTCGATGCGGCGTAATACTTCTAAATTCTGAGCTGGTGTTTTAACGAAACCAAAACCCGGATCAAGTATGATATGTTCATCCGGCACCGAGGCCGCTTTTGCAATCGCAACGCTTTCTAATAAGTCGTTTTTTACGTCTTCTAGAAAATTTTCATATTGCGCGTTATCCCGATTGTGCATTAGGCAAATTGGCACGCCGTATTTTGCAGCAACTTCCGCAATTTTCGGTTCTTTTTTCGCGCCCCATTGATCATTTATCATATCAGCACCAGCTAGAATTGCTTGCTCCGCTACTTCTGCACGCCAAGAATCAACAGAAATCCATATATCTGGAAGCTTCTCTCTAACAGCTTTAATGACCGGGAGTATCCGCGCCAGTTCTTCTTCAGGTGTTACTTCTGAAAAACCAGGTCGTGTAGAAATTCCGCCAACATCAATAATCGCGGCTCCATCTTCGGCCATTTGCACAGCTCGAGCCACAGCTTCTTCTACTTGCATATATTTTCCACCATCCGAAAAAGAGTCTGGTGTAACGTTCAATATTCCCATCACCATACCTAAGTGATCCCTTTTCCACTTTTTCAAGCCCAAACACCTCTTTCCGAGATTTATTATAGCAGAATTCAGTGATTTTAGCGCACAAAAAAACCGATGCGGAAAAGGGAGTAAACCGCATCGGTCAAAAAGGGAGTTTGGGATCTTCATTCTAAAAGGGGGGAGAAGAATGAAAATGTTTTGCTTGTTGTTAGCTTATAAATATATATTAACCAATTTTTTGGTGGATATGCTGTGATTTT
>NZ_JAASUI010000009.1 GCF_014224155.1 Listeria cossartiae subsp. cossartiae
GAGGTTCGTGGTAGGAGAGCGTTCTAAGGGCGGTGAAGTCAGACCGGAAGGACTGGTGGAGCGCTTAGAAGTGAGAATGCCGGTATGAGTAGCGAAAGAAGGGTGAGAATCCCTTCCACCGAATATCTAAGGTTTCCTGAGGAAGGCTCGTCCGCTCAGGGTTAGTCGGGACCTAAGCCGAGGCCGATAGGCGTAGGCGATGGACAACAGGTAGAGATTCCTGTACCAGTGCTAATTGTTTAACCGATGGGGTGACACAGAAGGATAGGGAATCGCACGAATGGAAATGTGCGTCCAAGCAGTGAGTGTGAGAAGTAGGCAAATCCGCTTCTCGCGAAGCATGAGCTGTGATGGGGAAGGAAATTAAGTACGGAAGTTCCTGATTTCACGCTGTCAAGAAAAGCCTCTAGGAAGAGTAGTACTGCCCGTACCGCAAACCGACACAGGTAGATGAGGAGAGAATCCTAAGGTGAGCGAGAGAACTCTCGTTAAGGAACTCGGCAAAATGACCCCGTAACTTCGGGAGAAGGGGTGCTCTATTAGGGTGCAAGCCCGAGAGAGCCGCAGTGAATAGGCCCAGGCGACTGTTTAGCAAAAACACAGGTCTCTGCAAAACCGTAAGGTGACGTATAGGGGCTGACGCCTGCCCGGTGCTGGAAGGTTAAGAGGAGTGCTTAGCTTCGGCGAAGGTACGAATTGAAGCCCCAGTAAACGGCGGCCGTAACTATAACGGTCCTAAGGTAGCGAAATTCCTTGTCGGGTAAGTTCCGACCCGCACGAAAGGCGCAACGATCTGGGCACTGTCTCAACGAGAGACTCGGTGAAATTATAGTACCTGTGAAGATGCAGGTTACCCGCGACAGGACGGAAAGACCCCGTGGAGCTTTACTGCAACCTGATATGGAATGTTTGTACCGCTTGTACAGGATAGGTAGGAGCCGAAGAGACGTGTGCGCTAGCATACGAGGAGGCAATGGTGGGATACTACCCTGGCTGTATGACCATTCTAACCCGCCACGCTTAGCGCGTGGGGAGACAGTGTCAGGTGGGCAGTTTGACTGGGGCGGTCGCCTCCTAAAGAGTAACGGAGGCGCCCAAAGGTTCCCTCAGAATGGATGGAAATCATTCGCAGAGTGTAAAGGCACAAGGGAGCTTGACTGCGAGACTGACAAGTCGAGCAGGGACGAAAGTCGGGCTTAGTGATCCGGTGGTTCCGCATGGAAGGGCCATCGCTCAACGGATAAAAGCTACCCCGGGGATAACAGGCTTATCTCCCCCAAGAGTCCACATCGACGGGGAGGTTTGGCACCTCGATGTCGGCTCGTCGCATCCTGGGGCTGTAGTCGGTCCCAAGGGTTGGGCTGTTCGCCCATTAAAGCGGCACGCGAGCTGGGTTCAGAACGTCGTGAGACAGTTCGGTCCCTATCCGTCGCGGGCGCAGGAAATTTGAGAGGAGCTGTCCTTAGTACGAGAGGACCGGGATGGACACACCGCTGGTGTACCAGTTGTTCCGCCAGGAGCATCGCTGGGTAGCTATGTGTGGCAGGGATAAACGCTGAAAGCATCTAAGCGTGAAGCCCCCCTCAAGATGAGATTTCCCATTTCTTCGGAAAGTAAGATCCCTGAAAGATGATCAGGTAGATAGGTTTGGAGTGGAAGTGTAGCGATACATGGAGCGGACAAATACTAATCGATCGAGGACTTAACCAAAAAATGAAACGAAGTTACCTAACTGAACCCTTTCTTCTCTAGTTTTGAGAGAGCAATCTTTCAACAACTCAATATTGTCTGGTAGTTATGGCGAGAAGGTCACACCCGTTCCCATCCCGAACACGGTAGTTAAGCTTCTCCGCGCCAATGGTAGTTGGGGGCTTCCCCCTGCGAGAGTAGGTCGCTGCCGGGCA
>NZ_JAASUI010000011.1 GCF_014224155.1 Listeria cossartiae subsp. cossartiae
GAGGTTCATCCACAGTTTCGGTAATATGTTTAGCCCCGGTACATTTTCGGCGCGGGGTCACTCGACCAGTGAGCTATTACGCACTCTTTCAATGGTGGCTGCTTCTAAGCCAACATCCTGGTTGTCTAAGCAACCCCACATCCTTTTCCACTTAACATATATTTTGGGACCTTAACTGGTGGTCTGGGCTGTTTCCCTTTCGACTACGGATCTTATCACTCGCAGTCTGACTCCCGAGTATAAGTACATGGCATTCGGAGTTTATCTGAATTCGGTAACCCGAGAAGGGCCCCTAGTCCAAACAGTGCTCTACCTCCATGACTCTTTACCTCGAGGCTAGCCCTAAAGCTATTTCGGAGAGAACCAGCTATCTCCAAGTTCGATTGGAATTTCTCCGCTACCCACACCTCATCCCCGCACTTTTCAACGTGCGTGGGTTCGGACCTCCAGTAAGTATTACCTTACCTTCATCCTGGACATGGGTAGATCACCTGGTTTCGGGTCTACGACCTGTTACTTATGCGCCCTATTCAGACTCGCTTTCGCTACGGCTCCGCTTTTTCCGCTTAACCTTGCAACAAATCGTAACTCGCCGGTTCATTCTACAAAAGGCACGCTATCACCCATTAACGGGCTCTAACTACTTGTAGGCACACGGTTTCAGGAACTGTTTCACTCCCCTTCCGGGGTGCTTTTCACCTTTCCCTCACGGTACTGGTTCACTATCGGTCACTAGGGAGTATTTAGCCTTGGGAGATGGTCCTCCCGGATTCCGACGGAATTTCACGTGTTCCGCCGTACTCAGGATCCACTCTGGAGGGAAAGCCATTTCAACTACCGGGCTGTTACCGTCTTTGGCGGGCCTTTCCAGACCGCTTCATTTATA
>NZ_JAASUI010000012.1 GCF_014224155.1 Listeria cossartiae subsp. cossartiae
CTTAGTGCTGCAGCTAACGCATTAAGCACTCCGCCTGGGGAGTACGACCGCAAGGTTGAAACTCAAAGGAATTGACGGGGGCCCGCACAAGCGGTGGAGCATGTGGTTTAATTCGAAGCAACGCGAAGAACCTTACCAGGTCTTGACATCCTTTGACCACTCTGGAGACAGAGCTTTCCCTTCGGGGACAAAGTGACAGGTGGTGCATGGTTGTCGTCAGCTCGTGTCGTGAGATGTTGGGTTAAGTCCCGCAACGAGCGCAACCCTTGATTTTAGTTGCCAGCATTTAGTTGGGCACTCTAAAGTGACTGCCGGTGCAAGCCGGAGGAAGGTGGGGATGACGTCAAATCATCATGCCCCTTATGACCTGGGCTACACACGTGCTACAATGGATAGTACAAAGGGTCGCGAAGCCGCGAGGTGGAGCTAATCCCATAAAACTATTCTCAGTTCGGATTGTAGGCTGCAACTCGCCTACATGAAGCCGGAATCGCTAGTAATCGTGGATCAGCATGCCACGGTGAATACGTTCCCGGGCCTTGTACACACCGCCCGTCACACCACGAGAGTTTGTAACACCCGAAGTCGGTAGGGTAACCTTTATGGAGCCAGCCGCCGAAGGTGGGACAGATAATTGGGGTGAAGTCGTAACAAGGTAGCCGTATCGGAAGGTGCGGCTGGATCACCTCCTTTCTAAGGAAAAGGAAACCTGTG
>NZ_JAASUI010000013.1 GCF_014224155.1 Listeria cossartiae subsp. cossartiae
GGGTGAAGTCGTAACAAGGTAGCCGTATCGGAAGGTGCGGCTGGATCACCTCCTTTCTAAGGAAAAGGAAACCTGTGAGTTTTCGTTCTTCTATATTTGTTCAGTTTTGAGAGGTTAGTACTTCTCAGTATGTTTGTTCTTTGAAAACTAGATAAGAAAGTTAGTAAAGTTAGCATAGATAATTTATTATTTATGACACAAGTAACCGAGAATCATCTGAAAGTGAATCTTTCATCTGATTGGAAGTATCATCGCTGATACAGAAAATCAGAAAAACAACCTTTACTTCGTAGAAGTAAATTGGTTAAGTTAGAAAGGGCGCACGGTGGATGCCTTGGCACTAGGAGCCGAAGAAGGACGGGACTAACACCGATATGCTTTGGGGAGCTGTACGTAAGCGTTGATCCAGAGATTTCCGAATGGGGGAACCCACTATCTTTAGTCGGATAGTATCCTTACGTGAATACATAGCGTAAGGAAGGCAGACCCAGGGAACTGAAACATCTAAGTACCTGGAGGAAGAGAAAGAAAAATCGATTTCCTGAGTAGCGGCGAGCGAAACGGAAAGAGCCCAAACCAAGAAGCTTGCTTCTTGGGGTTGTAGGACACTCTATACGGAGTTACAAAAGAAAGTTATAAATGAAGCGGTCTGGAAAGGCCCGCCAAAGACGGTAACAGCCCGGTAGTTGAAATGGCTTTCCCTCCAGAGTG